>JALWJF010000029.1 GCA_027081755.1 Desulfurococcales archaeon
TATTCTGTTCGCCATTACAATGTATTGGGATGGTGTCTTTCGAGGTATACCTGTCTTCGTGGGAGTACCTTTGGGACTTATTATACCGCTTATTCCGCCTATTCTTACACCGTTTACTTCTACAACATCACCGTCAAGGAGTGTGTACTTTTCCTTGAGTTCCTTTATGTTATCGTGATTTCCATAAATGGCAATTACTTGCCTCTTCGAGAGGAGTTGGGGATATTCATTACATTCACCCCAATCACCAGCACCTATGAGGTAATCCGCCCTGGTTTTCTCTATAAGCTTCTCCAACCATCCGAATATGTTGGGATTCTTCTCACAATGTAAATCGCTGACAATTAGCATCTTCATAGTTGCCTCTATCCCCCTGGCTATCTTTATTAGTGAGCTGAACTCGAATTGAGGGCTGGAGCCGGGGCCGGGATTCGAACCCGGGAAAGATCGGGTGTCAACGGGCGGACGACGTGGACGCCACTGCAGCCCGACCCCTTAGGCCGCTCGGGCACCCCGGCTCCGTTACCAACAAGGACTACAAATAGTTTAAAAATTTGATGGGTACGGTATGACCGAAAAACCAAAAAATGAGGCTAATGGGTAGCTTGCGGAAAACGAAGAAGGCCCTCAGCGAGGTGACGGAAAGGTTGAAAATACCTTTGGACAAGATATGCGTAAGGACTGGAGTACTATGTCCTAGTTGCCAATACAAGGTCGAGAAAGGGATAGTTAAGGAATTCGAAGTAGACATAATGAGAGCACTACTAGAGCTAGAAGATGAAATGAAAGAACTTAAAGAAGCTGAATACATCAAGTCCTACGACTTGGGCGACCTTGTATTAATTATCCTAAAAGTTCCAAGGGGCTATGATACCAATGAAGTAGCCAAAAAGATACGTCAAGCATTAACCAAGAAGCTGGACTTTGTTGGTAAGAGAATAAGGGTTGTCCTTGTCAGTGACATTAAGGATCCCAGAAGAGATCCTTCACGTATAGCTGCACAGTTACTTGCGCCCCTTACTGTCACCGGTATAAACATAGTCTGGTTGCCTAATGGAGAAGAGAAGTATAAGATCAGAGCAATAGGCAACCCCAACCGTCTCATAGCTCCTAAAGAGAAGCTGGAAGAACTCTTGAGCGATCTGCTAGGCAAGAAAGTTGAAATAGAAATTGAGAGAAGGAGAAGGAGAAACGTTTTTTAAAAGAGCCTTGCAAGAATTAGAGATAAGTTGGCTTACGCTTCTACCGCTCCAGAGCTTTCTTTAGAAGCACCTTCGGTCTCTTCCTTTCTCTGGAACTCCCATATGAACTCTACATCCTTGATTTCCTTAACTGCCTTGAAAATGTCACCAGCGACAGCCGCTTGTACTAGACCTATCCTATCAACGTATGCGTAACTTGTTGGAACTTTAATTATAACCTTGCTGTCGCTGACGTCAACCTCAGCATCCGGCATTGTCCTTTTCACCAGCTTGATTGCTTTTTCTTTAGGTTCTTTATACACCTTAATTACTTTTATTTTAGCTTTAACTGTCTTTCCAGCTAGTGGGTTATTGAAATCAACAACTACTCTTCCACCACTAACACTCTTAACTACCCCTATGTTGCCTCCTATTTCAACTACCATTCCAGGATAGACATTTCTTATTCCGGCTCTTCTGAACTCGCCAAGACTGTACCTTTTTACCTTTTTTGGGTCTCTTTCGCCATAAGCCTTCGCTGGAGGTATTTCTACTTCCTTTTCTTCGCCCTCCTTCATTCCAATGATTGCCTCTTCGAGACCAGGTAACAGACTACCTTCTCCAACTACTACTATCCTAGGCCCATATCTTTTCTTTTCATCATAGATACCAGCTTGCTTAGCAACTTCTTCCGAGGTAGTTTCAATAACTTCACCAGTGGTAGCATCATATAGAGTGTATTCAACTTCGACTACATCACCTTTTTCAACAGTCGTCATACTTCACTTCACCAAAGGCGCTACCTCAGTTAGTTAATAGGGATTTTACCTCTTTGCCTCTCTTATGACGTACTCCACAATAGCTTGGCCTACATCGAAGCCAGTTACCCTTATCGTATTCTTGAAGTCAACATTAGAATTAACCTCAATAACTACATATCCTCTTTCGGGATCTTCAGCTACATCAACTCCAAGCACTCCTCCACCAACAGCTTCTGCCGCCTTTAGAGCCAAATCGCGTATTTCCTCTGTTATTTTAACTGGTTCAGCTCTCCCACCAAGAGCAGTGTTTGTTCTCCAATCCTTTTCAGAAATTCTATAAATACCGACCGGGACATCGTCGCCTATTACAAATATCCTCATGTCCCTATTGGGTTTCCTTATGTATTCTTGGATATAATGCACACGAAATTGGGGACTCGGCATAGATTCTCGATATTCTAATATCGAGCGCATACACGTTTCATCATTAGCTAACGCTTGCAACCTTCCCCAGCTTCCTTGAACAGGTTTCACGACAACTGGATAGCCTAGCCTCTTAGCCGCTTCAATAGCTGTCTCCATATCGTAACTCAAAACAGTTCGAGGGATGGGAAGCCCGGCCTTCATTAGCTCTGCGTCCGTCAGAACTTTATTGTCACATATGATTTGCGTCTTGGAACTATTTATTATCTTTAGTCCTTTTGACTCGAAATACGCAGTAGAAGTTATAGCCCTAGCACTACTCACGGCCCTCTGTATACCAATATCGAAATCTGCGTCGCTAATAGCGTAATCGAGTGTTACGCTCCTCAAAGGTACCTCTATAGGGTTATGACCTAATTCTTTAACCTTCTTTATTATATGTTTCTCCTCCCAGCGGGGATGGTCATATATTACGCCAATCCTCAAAACCCTTCGCACCGGTGACTATCATTTGTGCTAATTTCTTTAACCCTCCGTGCACGGCCTACTCTCATCACTGTTCAGCTGAAACACGGCTCGTCATCGGTTTAAAGGCTCACCTCTTAGCAGCTCTGGGAAAGAATTGATAAATGCTCTAGGCATAGGTGTAGCCATAGTCGGATTTGTCCTCTTAAAAGTATTTGGAGAGAATACCCTCCGTTCTATGATACTTAGGCATGTACAGAATGAAGAGTCTGCAGAAGTATTAGTTAGAATAACACTCTATACCCTCTATACCCTTTTCGCCTTAGTCCTACTCTCATCTCTAGGAGTCTCCGTACAGAGCCTATTAATGACTGGCGGTCTAGTCACGCTAGCCATTTCATTCGCTGCTCAAACAATCGTTTCGAATGGCATATCAGGTCTCTTCCTCATGATCGAAAGACCCGTAAAGATAGGAGATTATGTTGAAGTCAAAAATGCTAATGTGAGGGGGACGGTAGTTTCTATTTCATTATTCTCTACGGCACTAAGGCTAGATAACGGTGAACTGGCTAGGATACCCAATTCCACTTTCTTTAGTGATATTATAGTGAATAAGAGTAAGGCTTTAGCAAGGCGTATTGAAATCGATATTACGGTTGATTATAATGATGTCAACAAAGCAATAGAAGTCTTAAGAAGATATGCAGAAAGAGATCCAGAAATATTAGCAGAACCGAGACCTGAGATCTTTGTACTGAACTACGCAGACTATGGAGTAACGCTTAGAATGAATGTTTGGGTAGTTCGCCAAAAGTGGTATGAGGTGTTCAAGCGTATAAAGGGGAACATTTTAGAGGAGCTAAATAAGGCGTCTATCTCATTGCCCTATCCGACATATATTATCATTAACTCAGACCAAAAACAGCAACCCACTTCTTGATCAAGCCAGAACTCGGAACTTTCTCAAATTCTTCTGGTGGTTTCAGCTCTTCTCGTTCAATAATAGCATACTTCTTCTCTATAACGACTTTGAGCGGAGACGTGACGACATAAGGAGATCCTTCCTTGTAGAAAAGCTCTATAAGTGTGGATGGAAATACTATCCTTCTAATTTCATAAGCATGACCACTATCATTGTAGACCTTGATAGTGATAGGTGTCTCAGTAATGAATGACCATGAACCTAATCTGACTTTATAAAACCGTGTAAGGAGTCCTCTTATTATGTCTCCATATATTGAGTATTTTACTTCGGTAAGAGGTGCCCTATCTATAATAGATCTCATTACTTTCCGTTCAATGATACCTTTTTCGTTAGTAATTATGATCTCCTTTTCAGCCACTACCTGTATAGCTATTGGAAGTCCTACTCTAAACTCTATGTAAGCATCATGATCTAACGTTACGGGCATATCAAGCACCAAGTTCATGAAATAACCTTTTCCGGTGTACACTAAGGGCAATATCTTTAGAGTTTTGACATCACCAACTACGTACTTAACGACCTTCCTCTTCTTTTTTCTCTTGTAAACACAATTATCCGGAAAGCATCTGAACTCTATTATCCATTCACCTTCTCTTACTTCACTATCCGGATGTATTGTACCAAAATATCTATGCATTATTTCAATACACCAGAACCTTTATCCGGTAGATGTAACTAAAACAAACTGGTAAGGAAGAGTTGCCAAGAGAGCTCGGTAGGTTAAGGGGAGCCCAAGCATTCCACGTATTTGAGAAGGCGAGATCTGCGATAGCACATGCGATACTCGCAAGTAAGGTCTTCGAACCCACCGACGACAACATCGAAGCAATAAAATATGAGGATAATTCAGTCTTGTGGAAATTCTACTTTGATAATGAAGAAAAAGCTAAGGCGTTCATGAACTGGATGAAGAGCACTTTTCAGATGCTTAAGGATATGCTGGGTTTCGATAGGATAGAAACCAGAAACGTAAAAGGGCATGAGGTGGTAGTCGCTTACTCCAAGGAACTAAGTGGAAAAGAAGAGTTTCCGACAGCTTTTTGGGTTAAAGGTAACGCATTCTACTGGTTCGAATCTGGCATGGATCCAGATATGCTCGACGAAATTCTATGGGAAATCTTTTCCAATGAAAAAGACTAGAACTTTTGAAACGTGTGAGCGAGTTCGGCATTCGGTTAATAAATGATGGAGTATACTCTACGACCGTGGCAAAAATTCTTTATAGAGAAAGCACTAGAGGGCTTTGAGAGAGGATATAAGGTAGTGGCTATAGAGGCCCCTACCGGCTCCGGAAAGACACTAATAGCTCTAAAAGTTATAAGCAATATACTCAAAGAAGGTCGAGCTTCCAAGTCGTACTTCTTAGTTAGAACTACTGCACAGCTCCTGGCTCCTTTCAGAGACATAAATAAGTTCGGTATGAACTTGAAGGCATCACCGCTAGTGGGTAAAGACAAGGCATGCCCGCTGGGCTCTATGCCAATAAATGCTTGTCCCTCATGTCCTTGGAGAGACAGACTAGCACCTATACCCGAATCATGGGTTCATCTCTTCGAGTGGATAAGGAGCTCTATTAATGCTATGACATGTCCCTACATTACATTGAAAACGCTCTCTGAGACTTCAAAATTAATAGTAATGGTTTACAACTACCTCGCTCCGTCTATAATCGAAAGACTTGGCCTTGATATATCAGACTCCTTCATTGTATTTGATGAAGCTCATCATATACTCAAGCTAATAAGCGAAAAGAGCGTGTACTTAGACTTCGCTATTTCGGTTCTTTCATCTACCCCGCAGTTAGTCAAAGCTCTGGAGAGGTCCTTGCTCTCTGAGTATGCTAATGATATATCGTTCTTCGGTGATGCAATAACGAGAACTATAAATGTGCTGAAACAATTGTCAAATATTAGCTATCTCAGAAAGCCGCTAAGGGTTAGTAGCTATACCAAGGAATTTCCAATAGAGCTAAAAGAATTAAAAGGAATAGTTGAGGAGTTGACAAAGGAAGCCGTAAAGAGGATGGATCCTATCCTCGACAGACTAGTGAGGTACCTCAATGTCCTTGATGTGCTAGCATCGGCACCAGAAAAAGCGTCATACTTAGAAAACGAGAAGTTAGTAGTGAGATCTCTAAAGCCATGGTTAAGGGACTACTTAGATGAGATTTCGGGAGCCCTT
>JALWJF010000030.1 GCA_027081755.1 Desulfurococcales archaeon
GCATAGACTCAATCCTAAAAGATGGTGAGATAGTGGCATCAAGTCATAACCTAAGGGAATACACTCCTCCGGCGGAAGTTGAAAGAATAGTAGTGGAGGTATATGAAATTGAAGAAAAATTGCTGAAAGAGTTAGAAAAGGCGTCTGAGATAAAGGTAGAGAAATCCGCCGAGACGTTTGAAGTAGTTAGCGAGATCGAGGCCCCTCCTTTGCCTAGGAGGATAGTACGCTTTACACCACCCATCGAGACAAAGGTTAAGTATCCAACAGAGCTTTTACCATCACCTCAAGGTGAATGGCTCAACCTAAAGACTATAGATCATAAAGTCGTCGTGTACTTGGAATCCAAGAACATAGTCTCATATGCTGTAGCTACCGGAACAACCGATGACAATAAACTAGTCACATTAGTATACTTGGGTCCCGAGTACTCTGCCTTAATGGATGAGGTTAAAGAAGAACTCAAGGACTTAGTTAGGGATGAAGGAGTAGAACTCTTAATAGTGAAGATCGGTGGGAAAGAGGAAAGAATAGAATTAGGGGGATGAGGAGCTCGGTTTTAGCCGAGTTTTGATGAGGACGAGTTGCTCCCCTAACCCCCTCCTATATAACATATAGCTCCCGATTCCGCGAAGTGGGCGAGGAAACGTTATGAGTACTGATAACGGTTTAAAGGTCGTTGACCTATGGGTAAAGGTAGAAAACAAGGAAATACTTAAGGGTGTAAACATTCATGTACCTAAAGGAGAACTTCACGTACTCATGGGTCCCAACGGAGCCGGTAAGAGTACACTGGCCATGACGTTGGCGGGCTATCCCAAGTACAAAATTGTTAATGGGGATATACTACTAGACGGAGAAAGCATAAAGGACTTGCCTCCAGAGGAGAGGGCCAGAAAAGGACTGGCAGTTCTCCTCCAGCACCCTCCCGAACTCGAAGGTGTTAGGGTTGTTGAACTATTAAACAAGTTAATAGAGCGTTATGGTAGTAATACCTCACCTCAAGAGTTGCTCCAAAAAGTCGGTTTGAGTCCTTCTATGCTTTATCGCTACTTCAACGTGGGGTTCAGCGGTGGGGAGAGGAAGAGGTTAGAGCTCGCCAGAATCTTAGCAATGAAACCGAAAATAGTAGTTATGGACGAGCCGGACTCCGGAGTAGACATAGAGAGTCTTAAGTATATAGCAAAAAATATCGAAGATATGATCGTGAATAACATTGGAGTGTTAGTTATTACTCATTACCGTAATATACTTCGGTACATAACTCCGAAACGCGTGCACATAATGGTGGATGGTAAGATAGTGCTAAGTGGTGGCCCCGAGCTCGTCGAAAGAGTTGAAAAAGAGGGATATAGTGGGGTGGTTAAACGTGCATGAATCTCAAATCATAAAGTACTATGCAGAAGAGATTTCGAAAAAGCTCAAAGAACCTGAATGGGCTCTAAGACTGAGACTGAAGGCAGCTGAACTCTATGAAAAGGTGCCATCTCCGCCATGGATGCCCAAAGACTTTGATCTCGAAGCCTTCGCTTCAAAGGCTGCGTCCGAGGAATTCGTTAAACCTGGAGAGGGCGAGATTCCAGAGTGGTACAGGAAGATCTTGGAAAGGATCGGCGTACCAGAAATTGAACAGAGTATGCTGGCAGGTGTAACAGTAATGGTAAATGAAAACATCGTTTTTGAGGCACAGAAAAAAGACCTAGAGAGAAGAGGCGTAATATTGAAGTCTATGGACGAGGCCGTCAGAGAACACGAGGACATAGTAAAGAGCTTCTTACATAAAGTGCAGACGCCCGACACTCATAAGCTCGCTGCCCTACACGTAGCTCTAAGAAGAGGGGGCACTTTCGTGTACGTACCAAAGGGAGTAAAGGTACCATTTCCAGCACAAGCATTCTTCGTAATAACTAAAGAGCAATTAGCTCAGACTGAACACACCCTAATAATCGCTGATGAAAAGAGTTCGTTACACTTCATAGAAGGTTGTATAGTACCCATACCAGCTCCTTATAGCATGCACTTAGGCGGAAGCGAGTTTTACGCACTCAAGGGCGCTAGGCTAAGAGTGTCAAGCTTACAGAATTGGATGGGTAATGTAATACATACTCCAGTTAAGGGAGCCTTGGTAGAGGAGGGTGCAAGACTGGAAGAGCTTGGTGTATCTATGGGTGGTACAATAATTGGTATGAGACCTAGGATAAGACTCGTTGGAGAAAAAGCTAGAGTTTCGTTCAACAATGTAGCCATGCTAAAGAAGGAAATGAAGTCTTGGAGCGGTGGATCCGTGACCATGGAAGCCCCAAGGACCTATGCTAACGTTGTCAATAGAACAGTAATGCTGGATAACTCCTTCGACGAGTTCTTAGGTGAAATATATGTGAAAAGAGGAGCAAAAGAGGTCAAAGGATATCAAGCTTGTAATACGCTAATGCTAAGCGATGTTGCGGTAAACATAACCATTCCGAAGCTGATAAGCGAGGTTTCCGACGCAGAACTCGCACACGAAGGAACTGTGGGCAAGATAGGCGAAGAGCAAGTATTCTACCTAAGACAAATGGGATTTGATGAACATGAAGCAACACAACTACTTACCATCGGTTTTATAGACCCTCTAGTAGAAGACTTACCCAGCGACTACGTAAGGGCTATAAGAGAAATAGTTAAGATGACGTTAGGTGCTTCGTAAGAAGACCCGTTTTATTACCTCTTCTCAAAAATACATAATATGGAGTGATATCTTGAGTGAAGAAGAGAAGGTTAAGAAAGAGGAAGGTGAAAAACCCAAGAAGAAGATAGACATAAAGGCACTAATGAGCGTCGTGCCCCCTGCGAGTGCTCTGAAAGCTAGGACCAGTAAAGTTAAGGAAAGGAGAGTCAGACTCCGCTGGTCGGATGTAAATCCACAAAAAGCCAAGATAAACCCAAAGCTAGCAGACGAATTAGGGGTAGGGGATAAGCTAGAAGTAGCTGTTTCCGGAAAGAGGTTCGTGTTCGAGGCGATAAGGGATGAAAGCGTACCAGAAAGGGAGGTTCACGTAAACGAGAACCTCATGAGAACTCACGGTATTTCCGACAACACAATAGCTGCCGTGAGGGCTCATCGAGGTTAAGGATAATAAAAATGAAATAAATGATTGCTTTTAGATCTATTTTGATATCTCTTCCTCAACAGTCTTTAGTAAGTACTTGAGTACATCGGCTCTAGTTACCAAACCAACCACTCTAGTCTTCTCATCTATTATTACAGCGTGATCTGAATCCTTGTTTATCATAAGTCTAAGCGCGTAATCTATTGAAGCTTTATAGTAGACGACTACCTGAGGCCAATAAGCGAGCTCTCCAACTCTTTTCTGAGGGTTATTTTCAGCCATTAGTATATCTAAGCTAACTTCACCTACGAGTGCCTCATTCTCGTCAATCACTGGATAGTACGTGTGGACCTCCCTTTCGATAATTTCCAAGGCTTCTCCTACTGTCATGTATTTGGTTAGCCTAATCACATTCTTATTGGCTACGACCTCAATTGGTCTACTAAGCTTGGCTTTTGCCTTAGGTCTCCTACTTATTATATCGTATAGCTCAACTATGACTCTCTTCTTTACATCTTGAATTGAGGGTAACTGGCCCGATACTATGCTTATGTTAAGCGTTAACAGATATGCAACGCTAGCAGCGACCGTTGAAGTGAAGAATGCGCCGAAGCCTAGGAACTCAACTCCTATCAGTATGCTCGTTACCAAAGTCTTCATTGAAGCTGCGAAGAGTGCTGAGACTCCGGCCAGTATTAGTGGTTCTATATGGTGAAGACCAGGATTGAACATCTTTACATACAGAAGTCCTAAGGCCGAACCTATTGCCACTAAAGGCATGAAGACGCCGCCGGTCGTTCCAAACGTCAGAGACAAGGGTAACAACATAGCTTTTGTAGTGACTATCTCAATCAACTTTACTGTGCTCAGTGTCTCAGGTTCATTAAATACGCGTTCAGTTAGTACGTCACCTGCTCCCGGCACTAGTGGCGAAACGTAGGTACCAATTACGAATACTGTAAGTGCGAGAACTATTGGTAATATGTACCAATACTTCTTCTTAGAAACTTTCTCGCTCACTTCCATTGAGTAATGTTTTACATAGTACATCACATACGCTAGTATGGCAGCTATTATACCTATATTTATCGATGCTATTAGCAATGGTATGCTGGGTAATGGTGGTTTAAAGGGTCTGCTCCTAAGCAACAACCTTTGGGGTCCAGCAATGATGACCGTTATTAGATAAGAGGTCAGTGTAGCCAACAATGCTGGCAAAAAGACACCGCTCTCAATAGACTTCTTGTAGGGCACTTCTATCGCAAATGCCATAGCTGTTAAAGGTGCTCTGAAAACAGATGCTACACCCGCTGCTCCGCCGACCAGAGTCATTTTCGCTAGCGTCTCTCCCTTGCAGCCGAAGTACTTGGAAATCCAATAGCCTACGAATGCTCCTATAGCTATACCCGGGCCTTCTGGGCCTACGACCGCTCCCGCTAGGACAGAAGAGATTGAACCTATGGTATACACTATCACTTCTTTTGTACCGACGTGACCCATTTTTGTGTGATAAGACTTAACTACGTAACTCGTAGAAGACCCGTGCAATCCTCCTAGAAGCTTCTTGAGCGAATAGGCCGTGATCAATGTTAAGCTAAAGCTAGTCAGCAAGAACAATAAGGTGTGCTTCTCAATGAACGCATATCGGAAACGCTCACTTGCAACAAAAATGTCTGTGAAAACAGCAGTGATTATGCCAGCTACCAAGCCCACGGCTACCGATATTGCCATCATACATAGGTCTTCGTTCCTCCGCAGCTCTTTTAGATTCATTCTGCGGCCTAGGTGTACTACACAAACAACTAAAAATAGCTTACTTTAAAAGGAGAACGGTCTCGAACCTTTTCTGCCTTACTCTTCAGCAAAAACTTCCTCTTCTACCGGAAAACATTCTTCACCGACATCTTCGGGTGGCAATGGCAAGACCATTGGCTTCTTACTCATTACACTCATTTCTTTCGCCCGTTCCTAGGTAGGTTAGGAACGTTTAAAAACTAATGAGTCCACCACCTTAATATTGTATATATCTGTATTGACTAGCTTATTCCTCATTCACTCTTTTCAGAGAGTACCTCTTTAGTAATCTGTTTTGCCTCATTGGTAGCTAACAATTTACCTAGTTTTTCTTGTATACATTTGTTGTATTCTTCTTGCGTCTTTGCTATCTTTTTGCATTCCTTCTCAACGTTTTCGAGCATTTCAGTTGCCCTATCCTTCACCTTTTTTCACCCCGATGTGAGATTGGATGATGGAGCATTAAAGATGAGGAGAACGTCCTATGGCGAGCGGTGAGCGGGAATCCGGGAACCGATATATGAAGAGGTAGCTCAAATTCTGATTAAAAACTTTGGAAGAGTCGTCGCCCTAACTGGTGCTGGGATAAGTGCTGACTCCGGAATTCCAACGTTCAGAGGGAAAGATGGTCTTTGGAAAAAGTTTAGACCAGAAGAGCTGGCAACGCCCGAAGCCTTTGAGAGGAATCCGGAGCTAGTGTGGGAATGGTATGAGTGGAGAATTGAAATAATAAAAAATGCTCAGCCGAATCCCGCACACCACGCTTTGGCTGAGTTGAATAGAATGGGTGTTGTGAAATGTGTGGTCACACAGAACGTTGACAACTTACACGAAAGGGCTTGTACACCATGTCTAATTAAACTTCATGGAGACATAATGACTGCCAAGTGTACGTCATGTGGATTTGAACTGAAGTGGAAGGACGTCCCCGAGGGAGTTCCGAAGTGCCCGCTTTGCTGTTCCCCTCTACGACCAGCAGTCGTATGGTTCGGCGAACCCTTACCTCAAGATGAAGTCGAAAGGGCTATGGAACTGTTCTCCGAAGCTCGTGTTGCTATGGTAATAGGAACTTCTGCTGCTGTAATGCCGGCTGGGGAATTACCAC
>JALWJF010000031.1 GCA_027081755.1 Desulfurococcales archaeon
TCTGGAACTCTTATCAAGAAGTCGTACTTCCTTATGTCATACACTTCCATACTTCCGGCTCTAGCTCTAACGCTCAAGGTTATGGGTCCTATAGGAACCCTCTTCTTAAGTTCTTCAGCCACTTCATTTGGGGTTCCCTTTATTCCTAGTTCTTCTATCCTAACCTTTGCATTCTCAATAGGATCGACAAGTTCCGGGAAGTCATACACGCCCTCCCAGTTCTCTTGTAGAAACCATAGCCTACCGAAGGGCGAATGCACATAAGCAACTATGCCCTCCTCTCCCATCCTCTTTAGAACTCTTCTCACCCTGTACTTGGATAAGCCAGCAATCTCGGCTATCACGTCTTCGGGTAGAGGCTGACTCTTCAAGCTCTCCAATACGTTTGCTACCGAGCCCCTAGCCAGTATCTTCCTAAGCACATTTAAGTCAACGTGAGGATCTACGCCTATTTTCTTTGCGAGGGTTAAAGCTTCTATGAGCAAATCAGTATCTATAGTTTCTGGAGTCACTATGAACACCATGAACTTTAGCTTTCCGGGTTTGGGTCTTAACAGTCTGCCTATTCTTTGTATAAACCTCAAAGTGGAGGCCGTATTACTCCAAAGAACCAATAGGTCCATTTCTGGGAGGTCTATTCCTTCTTCTCCAGCCGACGTGGAAACTATTATTCTAGACCTCTTAACCTCTTCTAGCTTTCTCGTTTTCCATCTCTTTCCAACTAGTAAGGCGGCTCCAATCCTCTTAGCAACTTCTTCCGCTACTATTACCCTGTCTATGAAGATTAGAGCCTTATCAAAAGGATGGTCCTCCAAAGCCCTCTTCAGTGCTTCAAACTTGTGAAGAGGTTGTTCCTTAACACAAGCTTGTAAGTTCTTCAGTCCCTTTAACATTTTGCCTAATTTAGTGTCCTTCTTGGCTGAATCAAGGAGTGCTAAAGCACCATCTCGAACTAGAAACCTTATAGCCATACTAGCTAGGAGTCTCTGCCTCCTGTCGCCTTCTCTCCATATCTCTAACAGCTCTTCATAGAGTTCTTTACAAGCTCCTCTTAGGGGTGCCTCGTAAATTTCTCCTATCCATTTGGGTAAGTACTCTCTTAGTTCTTTCCACCCTATCTCTACGATCTCGCCTATGTACTCCTCAATAAGCCTTCTCCTCTTAGGAGGAACGAAGGCACTCAATCCCAGTCTCCATTCAGCGGTGACCGCGCTAACCACTTTGACATAAGGATCCTTGCCGACAGTATGGTGACATTCATCAACGACTAGTGCTTCGACATCCTTAAGTTCTTCGATCCAAAGTTCCGCCTCTTCTGGTGTAGCGACCACGACTTGGGCCTTCACGGCTTCTCTCTTAGAGATCTCAGTCCTCCCACCATGAAGAGCCTTTGCCGAAAGTTCAAACTTCTCGTTAAAGACTATTGTGGTCTGTTCAACCAATATTCTTGTAGGCTCTAAGACCAGCGCCTTCTTTATCCCCTTCCTAAATAACTCTTCCAGCCAAGCACCAGCGACTATGGTCTTTCCAGAACCAGTAGGCATTACTATTACACACTTTTTCTTTTCTAGTGCGATCCTTAACGCCTTTTCTTGGTACTTCCTTAACCTTACCTTCAAGGCCACCTTACCCCTCGATCATATCTACAAATTAGCCTCGACACAGCTTCTGGATCGAGAGCCATGAGGTTTAGTGCTGTTTTAGTTGCAATGGCTGCATTGGCGCTGGCCGCTACTGTCAAAGTTACTTGGTACTACAACGGAAAGCCGGTAACCTATATTACGACCTTAAATGACTACTATGTTCTAAAGCTCTGTGTCAAGGAGATTGGAGGTAGCCACATAGCAGTATTAGTCTTGAGAGGAGATAGCTTAAATCCGCCAAAGTACTACCAAACGACTTTGAAGCTCAGCGATCAAGAGAACTGTAGGACCGTCTTGGTTTACTTTAAGAAAATGCCAAAGGTAGGTGGCGTTGATGTTGCTGTAAAGCCAGGGAACGTAGAGGGACTATACGTAGACCTAGATGTGGCAGGGGTTAAGATAGATCATATAGGTTACTTGAAGATAGTCAAGGCTAATGAAGAGGAAGCGGGACTCTATAGCTGTCTAAAAGTGAGCTCCAACCTAATCAGGACGGTGCCCGGAGACAAGATAATATTTACGATTACAAACAACTGCAAAGTTCCCATAACACTTCAAGCTAGGGTGGACATGGCTAACTTACCGGATCAGACTCTGAACAAGACTACAGTTGAACCAGGAAAGAGCGTTGAACTTATTGCCAAAGTACCCAAATTTTATGGAGTTCAGCTGTTAGGTCTCTTCGGAGCTGGACCTACTGCCTATGTCAGAGGAACTTATATAAGCGTAGGAAATGCAGTAGTATACTACGTTCCGAACTACGACTTCTTCTTGTACTACATAAAGCCCAACCTAAAAGCCCAATACTTCGTTGAAGGTAAAGCGGTAAAGAAGGCTTCCGTTGGTCAAGACGTCCAAGGTTGTATTTACGTACCCAATATAGTACCATTTAAAAACGTACCAGCTATGAATGCTACGCTGAAAGCCGTAGAGGACTTGATGTTTGCACCTGACAAAGTCGTTGCCAAATCAAACATCGTAATAAACACATTACCATTTGCAAAGTGCCTAACCTTTACTGTTGAGAAGCATTGGAACACCAGAGGTTACAAGCTCGTACTAGAGGTAAAAGAGGATGTAAGTCTCTTCGGAAGCAAGGTACCCTTAGTGACCTCTGCCACAGCCACTCCGGAGTTAGGAGTTAAGTGATTAATATACCTCCACCGGATCTCTTTATTTTTTCTAGCAATCTCTTGGCCCTCCTTCTCCCCGGAGTAGCCCTATAGGCCTTTCTCCTACCACTTGCTTCGGGGAAGACGTAATCCTTTATCGCAACAATGCTTATCGAAACTCCAATCCTTCTCAGCTTTTCCCTTATTTCCTTTATGTCTTCTGCAACCTCTTCCGGTTCAACGTAGGGTATCTCAATAACGACCTCTTCCGTCCCTCTTTCCTCGTCCAATCCCCAAATGACAGAGGCTCCCCACTTGGAGGCGAAACGCTCTACGAGTTCTGTGAGGAGCGCTGTAGCGTCGTTTGGCATCCACTCGCTCCATCCTCTTTCCTTTACAACCTCTGAGAAGTCATCCAAATCCATTATTATTATTGTTCCTTCAACAGGCTTCATGGTCTCAACCTCTTGGGGACCCTTGCACCCACTTCCATAGCTAATTCGCAAGCCCTACAAACTTCCCTATTTGGAGAAGTGGGATAACCGCATAACTTGCAGTACGATACCTTCCTTTCTGGCGTACCTAACCTTTCTAAGGTCTCCCTCCATTTCAGCAAAGTCCCCGGCTTTTCCTCCTCTAGCTCGAAGAGCCTCTCTCTAAATCTCGCTCTTAAAGAAGGTCTAGTAACTATGTAGGGACATTCTTCCTCTTGAAATGGAACGCCTATGGCTTTGGCATACGCTGTTACTTCAACCTCATACACTTTCCTCAAAGGCTTCAACCTAACCCTACTGTTCAACTTAAGTATGTCATCCCATGACCCTCTCAAGAAGTTGAGTAATGCCGTATGGGCTTCATCGTCGAGAGTATGGCCCGTCGCAACCACAGCTCCTTCTTTCTCGGCCAAGTGCTCTAGAGCCCTCCTTCTGAATACACCACAGTAAGTACACGGACTGAACTTGCCTCTGGAGACCATTTCGTCAAGCGTCAAACCGAAGAGTTCCTTGAAGGTAACGTAGTAATACTTTATTCCCAATCTCTGTGCGAACTTTTTAGCGACTTCAACTTCCTTTAACCTATAGCTTCCAGCACCTTCAACAACCGTAACTGCCATGAGTTTCTCTTTATCGTATATATGGGTCATTACGTCCATTAAGACTAAGGAATCCTTTCCCCCAGATACGGCCAACAATATTTTCCCGTTAACCCCTTCTATCTCCTTTCTAGCCCTCTCCCTAACGCTCTCTATTAAGTGCTCCTCACAGTAGGCTCCTAAAGGTCCCTTGAAGAAGGCCCTCTTGTTACAGAGCGAACACTTCATTGCTTCCTTAGCCCTTAGGCAGCATTAGGGATTAAACGTGCGCTGGTTCTGGAAGTTCGCCTTCTGGATAGGTATGTTCATTCTTTTCCCGCTGTCCTTCCGGTTATTAGATAGTTACTTCGGGTTGAAACCTTTGCCTACCCTTCCTTTAGGTCTTGTCTTGTTTATGATCTCAATTTTTATGTCAGCAGCTGCTGGCAGAAGCTTGAAACTTTGCGGTCACACAGTCAGAACCAAACGTTTCCAAGGAACAGACGTATTAGTCAAAACAGGTGTTTACTCTTGTTCTAGACATCCGAACCAGTTCTGGATGAGCCTAATACCTTTGGCCGAAGCGTTGATAATGGGAAGTCCTTGTGGGATAGTGGCCTCTGGATGGGCGCTCGCCTTGGGTTTGACCTTTATACTCTTAGTAGAAGAACCTGAGGTTCATCAGAAGTTCTGTCCGGAGTATTGTGACTATGCAAAAGATGTCCCAGCGTTCTCAATCAGCCTCAAATGCTTCAAAGAAGCTTTGAAGGCCTTTAGGGGTGAGGTCTGTTGAGAACTAAAGAAGAGGTAAGGAACTACGTGTGGGAAGCCTTAAGGCCTTATGCACTACCCCCTTTCCCAATTAAAGGAAGAATACCTAACTTTAAGGGAGCCAAAGAGGCCGCGGAGAGGCTCTTCAAAGAGCCAGAGTGGAGAAAGGCCGAAATAGTAAAGAGTAATCCCGACAGTCCTCAAAGATGGGTTAGGTTGGGTGCATTAGAACAAGGCAAAATGTTACTGATGGCGACCCCCAGGCTAAGGGAAGGCTTCCTACTCTTGGATCCCAAGAAGATACCTAAAAGCAAGTATAGGGAGGCTTCGACCATTAGAGGCGCATTTAAGTATGGGGCAAAGTTGAAGACAATAAATGAACTAGAGACTATAGGCAAGGTGGAATTCGTAGTTGAGGGTTCAGTAGCAATAGACACAGAAGGCAGGAGGATAGGCAAAGGGGCCGGATACGGGGATCTGGAATTTGGTATACTGACTGAAATAGGCTTAATGGATGTCGGTGTACCAATAGCTACAACAGTTCATGATATTCAAGTCTTGGAGCCTCCCTTGCCACAAGACCCTTGGGACGTCCCCCTTTCGATGGCCTTTACTCCTACTAGGTCTTTTAGGTTCAAACCTTTAAAAAGGCCGAGAGGGATACTCTGGGATCTGCTAGATCCTAAGAAACTGGAAAAGATTCCCCTCCTGAAGGAATTAAAGAACAGAACTTCGCGCTTCCGATAAATTAATGGCCTTAATGTCTAATAGCCTTTAGAGCCTATCATACTGAATCATTTTGTTTAGATGCTGAGGTTTCTTTTTCTATAGTAGAATCGGTATCAGTTTAGCTAACGGAGCAGCACCGATCAAGAGACCTACTTTTATGTTTTCGTTTAGACTTAGCCTAGCAGCTTTAATTATGTCGATTTCCGCCATGCCATAAAGTTTATACAACTTCATAAGACCTAGGGATATCATTACTGATGATAGAATGTTTAAGTAATATAATTTCATAGACCAAATTATCAATGTTCCGAATACTATCGCCAATACTTTAGATATTTTCAATGCTCTACCTACACCGAAGTCAGCAGGAACGCTGTGGAGCTTATTCTTCCTATCAAAGTCAACGTCTAAGATAGCATATAATATATCAAAAGAAGCGACCCAAGATGCCACAGCTACTACATAAATCCAAGGTACTCTTGCAAGAGCGTCCAAGAGGCTGGGGGCGTTGCCACTCACAGCTATTGCTCCTCCTATTACCGCTCCACCTAGGATTGCTCCCAACCAGAAGTGTGCGATTGGATA
>JALWJF010000032.1 GCA_027081755.1 Desulfurococcales archaeon
ATGACTTCGAGAGGATAGGGGTACTAGCAAGGGCTACCCCGAGGCAAGTTGACGTAATACTGGTTAACGGCCCAGTAAATAGAAAGATAGCCGAAAGGCTTAGGAGACTGTTCATGCAAACCCCCGGTCCCAGATTCGTGATAGTGATGGGAGAGTGTGCAATAAATGGTGGACCTTGGTGGGAGAGCGAGTACGTGCTGAGCGGCATACACGAGCTCATAGAGAGCTTGCCGGAAGAGGTACAGAAGCAGACCTACGTGGTCAACCTAGCGGGATGTCCGCCGAGGCCCGAGGCCCTAATAAGGGCAATATTGAAGATGGAGGAATTAATACACGGCGGAGACCTCTCGAAGGCCCCCCTAACCAAGTACAACTTGAAGGACGAAGAGGGCTCCAAGAAGAAAATAGTGGATCCAATGCTCAGGTACATATACGACAACCGCAAGGCGGGAGAGGAGTAATTTTTGTCTTAACCTTAAGATTCGCTTGCCTCCTTCAAGACCTTCACTATCCTCTCTGCAGCCTTCCCATCCCCGAAGGGGGACTTGTCTGGCAGAGGGGGATTCTCCTCCAGTATCCTCTCTAAAGTGGCTAGGACCACGACCGGGTTCGTTCCCACTACGTGAGCGAACCCAGCCTTGACGGCTTCAGGCCTCTCGGTGGAAGTCCTCAGTACCACTATGTGCTTCCTTATCTTCGGATGCGTTACCTCCTCTTGTAAACCTCCCGAGTCCGAGAGCACGAGCTTTGCCCTCTTGAGTAGCCCCAAGAACTCCAAATAGCCCAAGGGTTTCATTAGGTGCAAGTGCTTAATGCTCTTAACTCTCTCCCACAAACCGAACTCCTTGAGCCTCCTCTCCGTCCTAGGGTGAATTGGGTAAACCAAAGGTATTGGAGACCTCTCCAGTATTGTTACGAAGTCCCTCAAAGTGAAGGGATTATCCACGTTCTCAGCTCTATGGAAGGTCACTATGGCGAACTCGTCGAAGGGGACCTCTATCTCAGAGGCCTTCTTTTCTGCTAAAGGCAAATACCTATCCAAGGCATCTATTACGGTGTTACCCGTAACGAATATTTCTCCGTAAACGTGCTCCTCCTCCAAGTTCTTCTTAGCTTCCTCTGTCGGTGCAAAGAGATATTTGGATACGTGATCTATCATCCTTCTGTTATGCTCTTCTGGCATCCTCCAGTCGTAGCTCCTTAAGCCGGCTTCTACGTGGGCTACGTCAGCTCCAACCTTCAAGGCTGCTATAGCAGCTGCTACCATGCTGTTTGTATCCCCTTGAACGGCAACTACCTTGGGCTTCCTCCTCTGAGCCACCTTGTCCAGCTGTATTATCATTTCGCCTATCTGTTCTCCAGGAGTTTCTCCTTTCAATTGAAAGCTGTAGTGGGGCTCCGGCAGACCTAGTTCCTCTATGAATATCTTGGACATCTCGTAGTCGTAGTGTTGGCCCGTGTGAATGAAGGTGTAGTCTAACCCTTCCTCTTCGAGCTTTAGGATCACTGGGGCCATCTTAATTATCTCTGGTCTCGTGCCAACGACTACAGCTATCATTCTCCCACTCCCAAGGCCTTGTACTCGAAGCCGGCCCTCTCAACCCTCTCCTTATCCAAAACGTTCCTCCCGTCCAACACAACCTTCTCCTTGACCAGTTTGGCCACCTCTTCCCAGTCTATCTCCTTGTAGTCAGGGTGGTCCGTTACTACCGCTATTAAGCTAGCTCCCTTTACGGCTTCCTTCAAGTCCTTGGTAAAGGGTATTGGGGCCTCCTTTACGTAGGGATCGTGGACGGAAAGCTCATACTTGTCCTTCAAGTATTCGTATATCTTCAAGGTGGGGCTCTCCCTTATGTCGTCAACCCCTCCCTTGTACGCTAAGCCTAATAAAGCGACTTTGCTCCCTGGCTTCGCTAACTTCTCTATAAGCTCTGAAAAGTGCTTGGGCATGTACTCGTTGAGCTTTCTGCCGGTTATGATAAGCTCTTTCGCCAAGCCCTTCATAGGGTTTGCTAACATGTATGGGTCCTTAGTTAGGCAAGGCCCTCCCACCCCGGGTCCGGGCAAGTGGATGTTTACTCTCGGATGAGTGTTGGCTAACCTTATCACTTCCCACACGTTCGCTCCCAGCTCCTCGGCGAGCAAGGCCAAAGCATTGGCAAATGCTATGTTTAGGTCTCTGAAGGTATTTTCTGCGAGCTTACTCATTTCGGCGTTTATAGCTGAAGTCTCTATCACTCCTCCGCTGGTCAACTTCTCATAAACCTTCTTTGCAGCTTCTACATCTTCCTTGGTTAACCCTCCTACGAGCTTAGGAACGGTAAACAGTTCAACCATCGCCTTGCCGGGGGCTAACCTTTCCGGTGCATGAACTAGGTAAAACTCTCCGTGCTTTAAGCCGCTTTCCTCTTCCAGTATCTTTTTGGCGAAGTTCTGGGTGGTTCCGGGAGGGATGGTTGACTCTATTATTACCACTTGGCCCTTCTTGAGCCTCTTCCCTATTTCTCTCAAGGCGCTCTCCAAGTAGCTTAGGTCCGGCTTACCTTCCTTAACTGGAGTTGGGACTGCAATTATTATTGCGTATGCATCTCTTATCTCGTCGTAGTTCGTAGTTGCTTTTAGCTTCCCCTTCTCCACTACTTCCTTAAGCATCTCTGGGAGCTTTGGCTCCTCTATCGGGGGTATTCCCTTATTTATCATTTCCACCTTCTTAGGCACTACGTCTACGCCTATCACGTCGAAGCCCTTGTAGGCTAAGGCAGTGGCCAGAGGTAAGCCAACATAGCCCAAGCCAATTACCGCTACCTTCAAGCTTGTATTACCGAGGTTAAGGTGCAAAACAAGAGTAAAAGACGTTTTCTAAAGATTAAGGAAAATAAACGCTTACGTCGTTCGTGTCCTTCAGAGCTTTAGGAAGTGGGATTCCTTTATCTTTTCATCTATTTCGGCTAATCTGTTTAGCATCACTCTCCTCTCTATTCCAGCCACCATGTACCTCGTCCTTATCACTGCATCTGGGTTCACGCTTATGCTGTCTATTCCGGTCTTCACTAGGAACTCCACCAGCTCTGGGTAAACGCTTGGGCCTTGGCCACATATGCTTACGGTCCTACCGTACTTGTGGGCGGTCTTGATGAGCATTTCTATTGCCTTTAGTACTGCCGGATCCCTCTCGTCGAAGTAGCCCATCCTAGCTAGCAAGTCACTATCTCTGTCAGCTCCCAAGACCAGCTGGGTTAGGTCGTTGCTTCCTATACTGAAGCCGTCCACTAGCTGGGAGAACTGGTCCGCTAAGAGTACTACGCTAGGCACTTCAGCCATTATCCATACCTTGAAGTCTCTGCTCCTCTTCAAGCCTTCCTCCTCCATTATCTTCAGTACCTTCTCTACTTCCCAAGTGGTCCTCACGAACGGTAACATTACCCATACGTTCTTCAGTCCGTACTCTTCCCTTACCTTCTTTATCGCCCTTACCTCTAGCCTGAAGGCCGGCTCGAACTTGGGATGGATGTACCTAGAGACTCCTCTCCAGCCCAGCATCGGGTTTCTCTCTTCCGGCTCGTACTCCTCTCCTCCCTTGAGGCCTCTGTACTCGTTGCTCTTGAAGTCGCTGAACCTTACTACTACTGGCCTCGGGTATATTGCGGAAGCGACCTTTGCAACTCCCTCGGCCAGCTTATTGATGTAGAAGGCCTCCCTGCCCTCCTTTATGAGGTATAGCGGGTGGTAACCTATCCAGTCAGTTATTATGAACTCTATCCTCATTAGCCCTATTCCGTCGAACGGCAGGTCCTTGTACTTGTCTATCGCGTTCGGCTCACCTAAGTTCATGTATATCTTAGTTCCTGTTGGCGGGAACAAGTACCTAAGTTCTTCCTTAGGTATTCCGAAGCCCACTCCCTCAGCCTTCTCCTCCTTCTTCTCGGCTCCAAGCTTGACCTTACCCTTGTACACAACTCCCCTATAGCCGTCAACGGTAACGGTCCAGCCCGTCTTGATCTTCTTGGTTGCCTCCTTGGTTCCTACTACAGCTGGAATTCCCAGCTCTCTGGAAACTATGGCTGCGTGGGAGGTCATTCCTCCCTCGTCGGTTACTATTGCGGATGCTTTCCTCATTAGAGGTACCCAGTCCGGATCGGTCATCTTAGTTACCAGCACGTCGCCTTCGTTGAACTTGTCAGCGTCCTTCTTGGGGTCGAAGAGTACCTTGGCAGTTCCTATGCCTATGCCCGGGGAGGCGGGCAAACCCCTTACTATTACCTCTGCTTCTCCTTGTTCTATCTCCTCCTCGGCAGGCCTCACCTTCACCTCTTCCCTGGTGCTCCAGACAGTTTCCGGCCTAGCTTGTAGCAAGAACACGTTCTTGGGGAACTCAATATCAGCGTCTATAGCCCACTCTATGTCCATGGGCCTTCCGTAGTGGTCCTCAACCTTAACTCCCATCTTGGCTAAGGCGAAGATCTCGCGGTCGTTTAGCGCTGGAGCTTCGGCCTTCTCCGGAGGAAGCTTGATCTCCTTAGTTCCGCCTTTTTCGGGATCAAAGACTATAGCTATCTCCTTCTTGGCTATGTGCTTCTCGAGGATCATCCTCTTCAAGTCTTCCTCGCTCACCTCGGTGGGGTCCTTGTCCATAAGTTCCTTCACCACGTTCTTGTCAACTATGTAGGTATCTGGGGTCACCCTCCCGCCTACTACAGCTTCTCCCAGGCCCCAAGACGCTTCAATGGTTATCTTGTTTCTATCACCGTTCCTCACGTCCAGGGTGAACATAACGCCAGCCTTCTCGGCGTTTACCATCTTCTGCACTACAGTGGCCATGGCCACGTTTTCATGAGGTATGCCCTTGCTGACTCTGTAAGCTATTGCCCTAGCGTTGAACAAAGAGGCCCAGCACTTCTTTACGTGCTCAACCACGGAGTCCTCTCCTACTACGTTTAGGTAAGTGTCTTGTTGTCCAGCAAAGGACGCGTCGGGCAAGTCTTCAGCGGTAGCGGAAGACCTAACCGCCACCCTAAGCTTATCCGGCTCTACGCCAACCCTCTTTGCGAGTTCTCTGTAGGCGTTCCTTATTGCCTCTTCTATGTCCTTTGGCATTGGAGTTTCAACTATTAGCTTCTTTATTTCTTCGGCCTTCTTCTCCAGCTTGGGGATGTTGTTGGGGTCTATACCTTCAAGCATTTCATTTATCTTATCAAGGAGGCCAGTCTCTTTTATGAACCTTCTGTAAGCTGTAGAGGATACTACGAAGCCGGGAGGTACGGGTATTCCGGCATGTGCGAGTTCTCCCAAGTTAGCGCCCTTGCCGCCGGCTAAAGGCAAGTCATCCTTGGTTATTTCTTCGAACCACAAGATAATCTTGGAGGCTTTATCGTTGCTCAAGGCATGCCCCGCCTAGACATAAAGCCTTCCCCTTTATTAGGGTTAATGCGTACTAATGCAATATATACATTATTCTAATGCGTAACCGACGCCTAAGAAAAATAAGAAAAAGCACAATAACATAATGGCGCCTCTGGGTGCGGGTAAAGCTCATGAGAATACTGGTAACTGGTATTACGGGCTTTATAGGATACTCATTAGCTAAAAGGCTCGCAGAGATGGGCTACGAAGTGTACGGGACCTCAAGAATAAGGTCAACGTCCGTAAACGTCCCCGAGGGCGTAAGCGTACTTACATGCGACCTGACCGATTATTACAACGTAATCAAGGTAGTTGAAATGGTTAAGCCACACGTCGTAATGCACGTAGCTGCCTTAACTCCCGTCAGCGAGAGCTTCAGTGCGCCCGTAACTTACATGATGACCAATGCCATCGGAACTATACACTTAACTGAGGCTTTGAGAAAGTACAATTATGAGCACTTAAAGCTGTTCATATTCGCTGGAACCACGGAAATGTTCG
>JALWJF010000033.1 GCA_027081755.1 Desulfurococcales archaeon
CTACAAGAGCTTATAATACACTTTAGAGAATGGTACGAGATAGACCCACCCATCCCAATACCCGAAATAGTGAGGATTATGGAATATAGAGGGATCACAAAGAAAGCTAACGGTAAGTATGCGCTAGTTGTGTAAAACCCCTTTAGTACCCTTTTTAAAGGTGTCACTTAAGTAGCAAGAACTGGGCCTCGAAAAGTGTATGATTATTACATAGTGGGCGGTGGACCAGCTGGTGTTGCGCTAGCCCATTACCTAACCAAGAATGGATTTAGAGTCAAATTATTCGAAGGCCGTAAAGATGTTGGAGAAAAACCTTGTGGTGGCGGTGTGCCACCACAAATACAAGGTTATCTGCCCGTACCCAACAAGGCAATACTTAATGTCATAAAGTCCATGAAGGTTACCTACGAATTTAATGAGTTAGGTGTGTGGGAGTCCGGGCAAACGCTCTTTTATATGATCGACAGGAGGACCTACTTAAGGGAATACTTAAGTGACTTCGATTACGAAATGGGCAAGTTTGTTAAGTTGTCGAAAGAAGGTGCTATCATAGATAGTAAACGTATAGGAAAGGAAAAGGTACTCATAGCCGTGGGTGCTCTATGGAGAATCAATGAGAGGGATATGGTAGCAAATACCGTTCAGTATGTGATAAGCAATGTAAAGGTTGATGATCCTCAGCAACTAGAATTCATATTCTTTAAAGATTTAATAGGATATGCATGGATATTCCCATTAAGTGAAAAAATTGTAAAAGTTGGAATAGGTGGTTTGAATAAAAACGTTGATGAACTAGAAGAGATGTTAAAGTTGGTTATAAAGAGGAAGGGTTTTGGCATAGGAAAGATAGTGAAGAGAGATGGAGCCCCCATAGATATGGGGGGTCTAAAGGTAGAATGGGCGAGCGAGCCTTACCCCGTAGGTGAAGCGATAGGTGCAGTCATGCCTCTAACTGGTGAGGGCATAAGACCGAGTATAATGACAGCAAAGGCGTTGAGCGAAGCACTAAGCAACGGAAAATACGGATATGCAGAATTACTGACCAAGCTGCCCATATACAAGGCATCGAAAAACCAGAGAAAAATATTAAAGGAAATTCAGAAGAAGGGCGAGGTCCCGTTTCCAGGAAAGCTCTCAGACAAAAGTATCATGTTGCTTTACAAATTTGGTTTGGGTGAAGCCAAGCTTCGAGACTTCTTATCCATAATTCCATCATCGCTTTCTATGATAAAGTTATTATTCAAGTGAGGGGTGATCCCATGACTTCACAAATAGACGAAATTGACAAGAAGATTCTGAAAATGCTACAGAAAGATGGTAGGATTTCGTATTCCAGGATAGCAAGAGTCTTAGGCTTAAGCGAGGCAACAATTCACTTAAGAGTTAAGAAGTTGAAGGAAAAGGGTATACTCAAAGGCTTTATTGCAGTCGTTGATCCAGAAAAGGTAGGAAAAGACGTTGCAGCGATAATACTCACAAAAATTGATACAGACAAGTACAAAGAGACGGTAGAAAAAATTGCACAATTCGATGATATTTATGAAGTATATGATGTCACTGGGGACTTCTCAACAGTTCTTAAGGTCAGAGTTTCATCGAAAGACGAATTAGCAGAGCTGCTCGATAAGCTAGGCAAAATAGAGGGAGTGAGGGAAACGTATACTATGTATATATTGAGAACGATTAAGGAAGAGAAAACCATTAAGTTGGACTAACCCTAGGTACCACGAATATCAGAAGCCTATCCCACGAGCCTATCCACGCGTCATGAGGTAGAGGTCTGTCATCGTAAGCTACTGCAACCTCCCTACTAAGTCCAAGCTTTTTTAGGAGGTTCTCTACTCTTATCCACTTCTCATCGATATCGAGCACTTTACACCATCCCGTTCCAATGATAAACGTGTTCCCTTCACCCTTACACGAATAAGTAGGTTCCAAGGCTCTTAGCTTAGGGAGCTTACCCTTATACTTATTTCTGAGCTTACACATTGAGCATATTCCTTCCCATGAGGGCAAACCACAATATTTGCACGCCTTTGCATCACTTTTTCTCTCTTTGTCGTTAGAGGGGGATAGCTTAAGTATGCTCTTTATTAAGTTTATTTTTGTTCCCGGCCATTTCTCCTCCATTCCGTTCAAAAATTCCTTTACTTTATCGGCAAACACACTACCTTGCTCATATAGTGGACAAGAGGCTTTGATCCAGGGTAATCTCTTACTCAAAGCAAAAGCTAAGATATCCCTTTCCGGTATCCAGAAAAGCGGTTTTACCCTCCCTATGAAAGGGCCGTAGGGTTCCTCTACCGGCGCAATTTTCCTTAAAGTGTCAAGGTCTTGTTTGAGGAGAGAAGTTAGCGCGAGAGAAGCAATGTCGTCTGCGTTATGACCCGTCGCTACGTACCTCATTCCAAGTCTTTTAGCTACTAAGTCTAAAGAGTGTCTCCTTATACTAGAGCATAAAGAACAGGGCTTTCTCTTCAAGTACTTATAGTGAAGGGTATTAAAGCCATATAATTCTTCAGGGTACACCTCAACATGCAAGATACCCAGTTCTTCACTAACTCTCCTAGCTACATCAGCTTCATGTTTTGTGTAGTTAGGGACAGCATTCACGGTCACTGCAACGACATCCAAACCGACCTTTTTTAAAAGGTAGGCTGCAACAACACTGTCCTTACCGCCCGATAGCCCCAATACGACTCTCTTAGGCAGTTCAACTCTCTTTACCCTCTTTTTCATAAATTCTTCAAAGTGTTCCTCACATAGCCTCAATCTTGCATAAGGTAAGCTTACTATCGCCTCCTTAGAGCAAAGTGAGCATTTGGGTCGCTTAACCTTCATACCGCTTCAGCAACTACGCTACGTGCGTGATGCTTCTTTACCTTTACTCTCAACCATTTACCAATAGGGAAGGGGGATGGTACTTCTATCGTTAATGGATAGCTACCTGGTGCTCGGGCATATGAGATACCTTTCACTACCTTCTCAACCATCACATTATACAATACTGTTCCCTTAGGGACTACTTTGGTCAGCATCCTCTTTTGCCATTCCATAGCAAACTTTCTGAAACCCTCGTAGCCTTTTGCAACTCTTACCTTGTCTATCATTTTTGATACTTTAGTACCTTCAACGATGCTTAACTTTCTCACATTAACTCTTCTTACGAGCAACCCCTCCTTTTCTATGCGCTCCAGCAGCTCTCTATTGAACTCCCAAGTTCTCCTACTCTCGCCTGGAAGTCCAGCTATGAAATTTAAACCGGGAAGGAGATGTGGTAGACCGTTCCAACCTCTGGTACGACCAACTTTATTGATTATCCTAATAACTTCCACTGCCTCATCTAGATGTACCTTTAAATTATTCAGTTTTACGACCTTTGGATCAACACTCTCAATTCCTAGTGCTGCTACGTCACCCGGAGTGTGGTATTCAACTATTACCTTTAGAGCCTCTTCACTCTCTCGAGGCCATCTTACTACTGTTCCGGGGTTAACGTTATCTATGTGTAGAGTCATTAAGGAAGGAGCAACACTCCTTATTCCTTTCATAAGTCTCTCTAGAGCTTCGGGATCTGGCCTTGGCCATTCTTTACTATTAATCTCTTTAGAACCATAAACCAGTATATCGCTTTGTCTCCCGAGTCTAAAGGATCTGGCTCCAAGTAGGTATAGGGCTTCAATCTCATTAACTATGTCTTTAACTGATCTCTGTTTGATAGTGCCCTTTAAGACATCCAAACAAAAACTACATCCGCCGGAGAGCCTTCTGGGGCAGCCTTTAAACGTTTCTATTTCAACAACCAAATTACCCAGCTTCATGTTCGGATGCTGGAGAATGACCTCGGCACCTAACGTTAGGGCTCTACTTACAAATGAGTAATCATAGTTCATTACATCCTCGGCTCTATCAATGCCCTCTTTAGCCGCTTGGTAAATCCAATAACTTAATCTCCCTCTAATTCTGTAGTCCACGTTTACTTTGACCGACCTTGAACCACCGATACCGCCTAAACCCATCGAAGCTGCTGGTCCTGCCAACGCTAAGGGTTTGTCTATGAACTTTTTTAACATTAACAACTCCTCGGGATCTCTTAGAGGTTCACCGCCGAGATAGCGACCAGGAACTAATGCACCAGCTATAACTAAAACTAAATCGGCTTCATTTGCCTTCCTAACGTATACATCAAATTTTTTTCTTACCTCATCTATTGTAAAATAGTATACCTTACTATCTTTGGAGGCTAGTTTCATTGCTCCATAGGCCTCGCGTGGGTAAACGTCGATGTATGGAGGTACTCCCAAGCCTGCTGGTTCATCTGTATAACCATCAACTATTAGTAGTCTCTTTATCTTCATTATCTCTGATCACGGCTTTAAAGGGGACCTAAAAAGTGAAGAAGCTAGTTAGGGATAAGATACCACAGATAGTTAGAAATAGAAACTTTAAGAGGTGTAAGGAGAACGAGAGGGTATTACTACTAGCTAAAAAGCTATGTGAAGAATCTATGGAGTTCTTAATATCTCTTAATATAGAGGAATTAGCGGACGTGCTTGAAGTGCTCGAGGAGCTACTGAAAATATACGGAAAGGAGAAAGTTGAGCTAGTAAAGAATAGAAAAAAAGAAGAGAGAGGAGGATTTCATGATTGCTGGGTATTGGAAGATTAATTAGGGTAATGTCATCATTCCCCAAGAGGTTGCGGGACTCTTGGACACAGCAGTTGAGTTCGATATCGATCCGTTAGAGCTTGCTGTACTTGCACTAATAAAGCAATCTATATCGGATCCAAAAGCTATCGCAGACTATTTGAATGTCGATGTTAGAAGTATAATCGAAACATTAGAGGAGTTAAAGGAAAAAGGTCTTATAACCGAAGAAGAGGAAAAATTCTTATTCTTCAAGATGAAAAAGTATAAGCTTACACGAAAAGGCTACAACACGCTCGTAACAGCTATAAAGAAATTAAAGCCTCAACTATTAGAGATAAAGAGAATATTGAATGAAGAAGGTGAAGAAAGTGCAATACGTGCAATGGAAGCCATGGGTTTGGGACTGCTAGCACCACTACTATTACCCTTGTTACTAGGAGGCTTCCTCATACCCTTCTTCGTAAACGGGGCCCATGGAGACTTAGGCGGACATGACCCTCATATACCTCCTGGAAATCCTTTTTGAGGGAACGGGAGGTTGTTCGAAGGTTTTGCAACTGTTGCAAAGCTTATACTGGCATTGCTGCTGGCCCACAGTCTAGCATTAAAACTTTTGGTACTCCATAATCCTGAAAAATATTTAGACAAAGATCTACGCGTCTTAATAACACATGAGACTGAAAAAGCGAACTACTATATGATAAACCTAGTCAGCTTCAACTTACATGCAAGATCAAACATAACCATGGTTATATCTCCTTATGAACTAAAATATCTCAATAAATGTCTCAATACTATACTTAGACTACTACTAAGCAATCAATTCAATGTTACACTTATAATACCTAACTATGAGTGGAAACCCATTAATATAACATCGAAATCCATTATCAGCTACTGTTGGGGTCCCAATTGCGGAACTGTGAACCTTAAACCCTCAAAGGTAAAGATAGTTGATAACCCTATAGGTAGTTATCAATTTATGCGTTACACGCTGTCAAACGTATTTGGATTAGCCGGAAAGATTGAAGCACTACTGCTCCTGAAAGACGGAAAATTGTATTCGATGAAACTCCAGAAAGGTGTGTGGCTCAACGGTCACCTAATTTCTATTGGAAGCTATCTAGTTCCTTACTACTGCATACAGCCTACGAACTTTATCCTAATGCTAGAGAGTGCATATGGGCGCTGAAATTGAAGAGATGGGTAAAAGTAGCACTGATTGTGACAGCGATAGCTGTATTCC
>JALWJF010000034.1 GCA_027081755.1 Desulfurococcales archaeon
CACAATAGTACCGTCTCTCAAGTGTCCGAAGATCTTCGGTGAGAAGGTCTATAGATACTGCTTGAAAGTGGAGGAGAGCATCGAGAAGGCGGGCTACGGGGTATTTGGAGTGGCCGTGTTGGCATCGACCTTAGGTGTGGCGGTTTATGCCCTTTCCTATGGTGTAATAGCCCAAGCGCTGGACGGCGTGGGAACGCTGGCTACCATGGTGTTTGCTTCATCATTACCTCTAACGATAATACCCATAACTCCGGGAGGAATAGGCTTGCCAGAAAGCGCCTGTACATTAGCTTTACCTATACTCGCCAGCAGCCTAGCCGTCTGGAGGATCGTGAGTATGACCATAACTGCCTTCATGTCAATAACTTCAATAACGCTCATAGGAGGCCTTAAGTTCTCACTTTCAGAATCTTCACCTGTTCTTCAGGGACTAAAAGCAAGTGGTAAACGTCCTTCCCTCCGTAGGGCTTCCAATGAACCATAGCCACCAAGCCCCTCTCCAAGGTTCTGAGCTTCCTTATCTCGCCCTTGCCCGTGAGCCCCGTAGCGTAGATCTCCCCTTCCTCAAGGATCTCCCCTTCTTTGGGCAAACCTCTAACAGCTGTGTGCACTGCCCTCAGCACCTTGACCCTAGTGCCCTCCGGAACCAGTATAGCCTTGCTCTCATTAGGTATGTGAATTATGAAGCTCACCTTTGCCCTCTCCTCCAACAAGTCGACGAGCTCCTCTAGAGGTATCTCATAAGGTACCTTGCCGAATTCTCCTTCTTCTCCAAAGATTACTTCATTACCAACAACTTTTGCGTATTCACTGCTCTTCCTGCCCTTAACGAAGAGTCTGGGAAAACGGTACGCGCTCATCAGAACTCCCTTTTAACAGCGAAATCCAGCAGTTCATTAATCAGATCCATGGCCTCCTTGTCAACGACCTCTATTTCAGATAGTATTTCCCTAGCCCTATTCTCGAGTTCCTCAGCTACCTTAAGGGCATAATCCAAGGCCTTGGATTTCATTATTAAGGAGGCAGCCTTCTCCAGCTCTTCTAAGCTCTTCTCCTCCTTGCTCAGTATCCTCTTCAGCTCTTCGGCCTCTTCCGGAGGCAACGACCTCAGAGCCCTTATCACCAACAGCGTTCTCTTCCCTTCCCTCAAGTCGTTGTACTTGGGCTTGCCGGTTACTTTTTCGTCACCTACTAAGGAGAGGATGTCATCCTTTATCTGGAAGGCCTTCCCGAGTATTACACCGAACTCCCTCATCTTCTCTGCGTACTCGGGCTTCTCAGCAACCAAAGCTCCTATAGCTCCACAAGCCCCGAACAGCGCCCCAGTCTTCTTAGCGATCATTTCCAAGTACTCATCCTCGCTGACGTCCCACCTTTCCTCGAACATCATGTCCATAGCTTGGCCTTCAGCAACGGTCACTCCCGCCCAAGTTAAGTATTCTGTCATTTTCTTCACCAGCTCCGGAGCCTTCTGAGTGCTGAGCAAGGCCTCGTAGGCTTTTGCATAGAGCAGGTCTCCGGCGAGTATTGCTAACGGCTCGCCGTAGAGCACGTGAACTGTAGGAACGCCCCTCCTCATTTCGTCCCTATCCATTATGTCGTCATGTACTAAGGTGAAGTTGTGTAGGAGCTCCACGGACGCGGCTGCTGGAATAGCCTCCTCTTCTTCACCGCCCAATGCTCTGGCTACTAGTATCAACAGAGCCGGCCTGAGCCTCTTGCCCCCTTTCAAGGGCAAGTGCCTCGCAGCTTCGTACAGCTTTGCCGGTTCTCCCTCTAGAACCTTGGAAATGTAACTATCTACCTTTGGCTTTATCATTTTTATGTATTCTATCAGTCTCTGCATTCCATCCTTCCCAAGAACTGGTCGCCCCGGGAAAATTATATCCTATTTTCGGTAGGGGTCATCCGGTCCGTGAAGTCGTCATCCCAGAGGTCTTGTCGCTAAAAGCCGTTCATCCCCCTTTACGTACCGAAGAATTCGTCCGGACCTAGGAGCGCTTCTCCCTTCTTCTCCTCTTTCTCCTCCTTTTCTTCCTTTTCTTTCTTCTCCCCTTCCTCCTTCTCCTTTTCTTCCTTCTTCTCTCCCTCCTCGCTCACGCTCAACAGCTCCTCCTCTGGTATGCTCAGCTCTCCTCCGCTCAAGCCGAAGAACTCTTCCTCGCTCGCCTCCGGAGCCTCTGCCGTTACCTCCACCTCCTTCGCCTCCTTCTTTAGTAACTCCTTAGCTATGGATACTATTCTCTCTACCAAGTAGGGCTCCGTTAGTTCCAGAACTGCCACGTTCTTCATCTGAACCATCATTGAAGCCTCGAACGCTCCGGAAGGCAGTATTATGACGTATCTGTCAACCTCTGTGTCCAAGGCCTTAGGGATTCTGGAAGTTATCGCTAGAGATGGGTCCTTCTCCTCAGCGAAGTCTATGGCCAAGACCCTTCCTTGAGGCGTTCTGGCTATGATGTCGAAGGTGTGGTCTATTCCGCTCCTTCCCTTCTCCTTACCTGGGGACTCCACTATTAGGCCTAACTCCTTCAGCGCGTTGATTATTTCTTCTTTGTGGAGGGCACCGGAGACCACAAGCTTCTGGCCCAAGGGCGTTAAGGCATATTCGTAGACGGGTTCGTATGAGGCGCTTAGGTAGTCGAACTGGTGAGTACAGTTCCTACAGTAGAACGCTATGAGGGGCTTGTTGGTCTTCCTCTTACAGTTCAGACACTCGAACACCTTACCTATGACTATGTAGTCCAATCCCTCCTTCCTAAGGGGCCTCTTACACTTCGGACATATGAGCTGACCAGTGTTTGGGTCCCTAAACTTGGACTCGGTGTCTATGTAACCACAGAGGGTGTGCTGAATGATGAACGTTGGCTCGATGTTGAAGCTCTTACACCAAGGACAGAGGAGTCTAGAGGAGACGTGAATGGAACCACACCTAGGACAGTGAATTAGCCTATCAGCTACGTTCTTCTCAACGAGCTTGAGCCTTATGAGGTCCTCAATGACCTTAGTCCACTGGGGCAAATCCTCGAAAGGAGGGTACCTAATTCCAGTTTCGAGGCCAATTTTGGGCCTAACGGTTCCAGCCTTAAATATGATGAGCATTATCTTTCTCGCTATAGGGTCGTGGACGACCCTCTCCTCAATTTCCTTAGGTAAGCCACTTAACGCGGGTGTAGCCAATGGCGGGCCCTATAGTGTGCTTGCGTTAACCTCTTTTAGATTTGTAGCACGTTCCTAGAGTAGGCCTCTATGAGGGCTGCCAGCACGTAGGCCGGATCGCAATCTGTCTCCTCTCCTAAAACAAAGCTGCACGGCCCCACTTTGGCCCTGATCTTCCCTCTATTCTTAGCCAGGTATACCTTCTCTACCATTAGTATTCCCTTAGCCCTCTCTACCAGGTCCGGAGTAAGGGGCATCCCCAAGAGTTCCGAGAACTTCTCCAAATCCAACTTGAGGTTCTTCAATTTGTCCAGAACCAGCGAGGCTTTGCCCCACTCACTCACCAAGTCTATGTCCCCGCCTCCGTAGTCCAATACCCTATCCCTTATCCTCACGAACGCAGGTTTGCTAATTATAGGTCCTAGCACAATGGCCTCTCCGGGCCTGAGCGACGGCAAGTCCGAAGCGAGCCTCGCGCCCAGCTCCTCTGAGCTGTTTATCACAGCTTCTTGGTCCTTTGGGTTTATTAACCTCATTATTATTTGGCTCTGGCACTGGCTCAAGACTGTTTGGTCAACCCTGCTGGGCCTCTGCGTTATTATGGTTAGGAATACACCGAACTTTCTCCCCTCAGAGGCTATCTTCCTCAACATCCCAGTCGTCCATAAATTCTCCTCGCTTGGAGGAGGGGCGAAGCGGTGAGCCTCCTCAACGACCACCATTACCGGATAAGGGTAGTTCTCGCCGGGGACCTTTCGCATGAACCTAACTCTAGCCTCGAATATCCTTTTCAACACGTTATATACCAAGTGGACTTGGACCTCCTTCCTTATCCCGCTTAGATTGAATATCGTTGCAGTCGCCGGTCTCAAGAATGAGGTTATGGGGGTTGGCTTCGTGCCATAGACCCCCAAGCTCTTGAGCTCCTCAACGTACTTGAGGAGGTCGTAGGCCGGATCGGGCCCTTTCCTAACGATGCTCCAAAGTACGTTCAGCGTTCTATCCGGCACCTCGACCCCTTTCCTCTTTAGGATGGAAGAGAACTGCCCTTGAGATCTTGCGAACTCCGATGCTTCCGCGATGGCCAACAAGACCTCTTCCATCCTTTCCAGCGAGTATGCCCCCGGATTCTGAGAATTCGAGAACTCGTATTCGGCTATTTGCCTGACTGCCTCTAGGGCTCCTCTCAGCTTGCTCGCGTTTTTGGGTATCCCCATAACGAATGCTAGCTCATCAGTGTTGACAGTGGATAAGTCTATTTTATATAGAACATCTCCCTCTTGTTCTGAGTGAGCTTTTAGGACGAGCGCATTCGCTCCTACCTCTTCTACCTTTTCCTTTATAGGCACGTATTCGCCATGGGGGTCCAAGATAAGAACGGTTGCTCCCTTTTTCAACAGTTCCTCTATCATAACGACACTGGTCCAAGTCTTGCCGGAGCCCGTCGCAGCTATAATCGCTAAGTGCCTCACCAGCGCATTTAAGTCCAAATTGATCTTGACGTTCGGTCTATTTCTAAGGTGTCCCAAGTGCAAGGCCCTTTCGGGCGGAACGAAATAGAGCTCCTCGACTTCTTCGTCGCTCGCTAGGTATATCCACTGGCCTATTTTAGGGGGATTCGGTTCGAACGTCCTAACCTTCGCCACCACTATCGACGTCTGCTCGTCTATTGGCACCTTAGAGGCCACGTCCCAAGGCACTTCCGTAGGTACACTCGGCTTGGCCCTAACCCACTCCACGTACCCAATTCCGCCATCCCACTTAACGAATTCGAACTTACTTAAGCCCGAGCCGGAAGAGACTATTGCAAGGAAGTTGTCCAATCCTTCAACTTCTATGACTCTGCCTATAGGTCCCATGTAATCTCCATTACCTAGGTCCCTATTTCGAAAATTTATGGGGAGAGGGTTTTGGCGAAACTTTCGTCTCGGCGAGGTCGGTCTCTTCACCGCTCCGTTCCGCGGAGCTCTCTCCTCATCGACGTTCATTAATAAGGTCTGGAGAGGGTCTTTCAGTGCCCGCTATAGACCGCCGAGGCGGCGGGCGATGGGGCGGGCTTGTGCGCCGGAACATAATTACTTCTTCGTCCTAAAAGTAGTGGGAACAGCCTTTGACTTCGGAAGTCGTAGAGCTCCTAAAGCATCTCATACGCTTCGACACGGTCTCTCCTGAAGGAAAGCAGTACGAGGACTTAGTTAAGTTCCTCAAAGAGTGGCTAGAGGAGAGAGGCGTTAAGACCGGCATAGAGTACGTTGACCAAGATTACAAGGCCAAGGCGTGCCCAGAAGGGGGGCCTAGGCCAATACTCTTCGCTTGGGTTGGTGAAGGAGAGCCCATCTTGGAGTTCAACGGACACTACGACGTCGTGCCGCCCGGAGAAGGTTGGGAAGACGCGTTCGAGCCCAAGCTGGAAGGAGACTACTTGATCGGGAGAGGGGCCAGCGACATGAAGTCCGGAATAGCTGCAGTAGCGGCTGCTATGACCAACTTGAGCGAATGGAATGGTCCCAAGGTGCAAGCGGTCTTCGTTCCCGATGAGGAGATAGGTGGCCAGTGCGGCACGGGCTACAGAGTCGCTAGTTTGAAGGACAAATATCCCATAGGCAAGCACGTGCTGATAGCTGAGCCCGGTGGGGTTTACATAGGCCACAAGGGGATAGTTTGGATAAAGATAAAGGTGAAGGGAAAACAAGCCCATGCTTCTAGGCCTTGGGAAGGAGATAAC
>JALWJF010000035.1 GCA_027081755.1 Desulfurococcales archaeon
ACGAATGGGCTTACCTTGAAGCCTTCCTTTAAGACCAACGAAACCGTATAAGGAGGCGGTCCCGGTTCTATGCCTTCAAACCCCATTTCCTTCAATGCCTTTCCTTCAACTTTGCCTTCTTCTAGAGCTTTCATGTACTCCCTCATCGTACCTTTTATCATATTTAGAACCAAGGCTAAATGTGGGGAATGGAAGAAGACCTTACCTATTGGTTCGACTTCTGGTAGCTCCAGAGTACCTTCTTTAGCCCTTCCACACTTTCCGTCAACGCAGAACACGAACTCTATGTTGGGTAAACCGGTAAAGGTATAGTTATCAGCTTTTAAGACCTTGGTAGGGTTAAGGTTTATAGTAATACCAAAGGCCTTGGCGACTTCTTCATCTCTAAACCATATCACATCTCTCCCGTCTATCTTACCTTTAGCAAATACTGGCGTGGGCCACTTCAACGAGGTATAAGAGAGGAAGGTTAGCTTGGTAAGCTGCTCGTTTAAAGTAAAGAGTAATGGGTTGAAGAGCGTCAAAAGCGTAGTCTTGCCTACTCCGTTCGGACCCGTTATTACGGTTGGTGGGTTAAGGGAAACGTCTTTGAATTCGTTACAAACGATCTTGCCTTTTTCATAGCAAACGAGGCCTTCTACTCTCAACTATATACCCATGTATTCTCTTGAAAGAATCCTTATTTAGTGGTAGCGATGGGTTTTCATTTTGGGATTGAGCCGTGTCTAGAACCCGTGATACTCAGCAGGCCCTACAAGGACTAAAATGGGAGGATTATGTAAAGAAATTCTTCTGTGACAACAACAGCGGCAACAGTAGCGACAACAGTGGTAGTAACGGAAATAACAAATACATTGCCCAACCTTGTATGGTCTTAGGTAAACTTTTGGAGTTATGCGACAAAGACTATAAAGACTATACCAAGAACACTATTAAGGATAAATTACTTCGGAAGCTACTTCCTCAAATTAAAGTAGGAAACCAAGACATAACAGATGCTGTGGCAGAGAAGCTCAAAGCTCTAAGTCTATCTGCTAGTAGTAGTTCAATAAAACAGCTGGTAAGGGGTATGCTAGACGAAATAAGAAGCGAGTTAGACACGTGGGCCGATGAGATTGCAAGGAATGGGTTGAGGAAGGAAAATGTCAAAAGTGTACTAGAGTCACGTTTATTAAGAATGTTGGAGAATGCATGCCTATATAGGAAGATCGATGAAATCAGTAATGCCTTAGACAAGATAGTGAAGATGATTAAGGGCGATAATGAGAGCAGGGGCGATGGTAGTGAAGGTGAGGAGAAGTGTTGCAAAGTCAACAACGTTAACAATTCCAAAGACCTAATATGTCCACTGATCCTGCTCTACCTCCCGCTAGTACTCACTTCTAGAGACCTATGTGGAGATGATAGAACAGAAGGAATCTTCGAAGTGAGTGATAGAGTAGCTTGTAAAGATTCAATATCTCCACTTTCAGATATAGTTCTCGGCACACTCCAATATCTTAGGAACTTAGCAACCTACGAATTTGATGGCATTAAGATCAAACGTACTCAAGGCATCTACTTCCCGGTATGCCCCTCTAGAACAGACCTACTGCTTCTAGTACTCCTATATATTGCACTGAGTAATAGCCAGCAGTCGAGTGCAACACAAACGCCTCAACAATAAAATCTCCTAGATAAGTCTTTATTGTTTCATGGTCATACTACTCAAGATTCCGAGAAATGGGTGACTGGAATGGTCGTAAGAGAGTTTGATTTAGCTCTCTATTCGGCCTTAACGCCGTTGCACATAGGCATAGGTAGGGCTCCCGGAGCAGTAGACTTACCGGTAGCTAGGGACTCCTTCGGCTTTCCCTTCATACCGGGCTCTTCAATAAAGGGTTCAGTGAAGAGCTTCTGTCTGAGGGAGTGTGCGAGCAAACTCACTAAGGTTCAGCAAAAAGATCTGTGGGAGAACCCCTGCCTGCGTCACTTCGGATGGGACCTAAGGTTAAACGAAACGGGAGCAGAGGAAGCTTATCTAAGCCCCATATCCTTCACCGATGCGTTTCTCTTCTTATTTCCAGTAAAATATGAGACGAGCGAAGAGGTTGGGTTTGGATACGCCACCTCAGACATGGCCATAAACCAAATAGCATCAATGGCTAAAATAGTTATAAGCGATGACGAAGACCACTCGAACTTTAAGTGCGTGAATCCTGGTAGCGAGCTATATCTAAATGGCGTTCCTTTGGACGCTAACGAAGTTTCTAATCTATGCGAGGTTTTCAAGAGCATCAAGCTAATGGAAAAGGTATTCAACTTACTTCTTGATCAAGCTTCAAGAATGGGCGCGTTGTCATTGGTTAAGTACCTATTAAGCAGATCAAGTAATAACCACAAGGAGTACAAACTATTTGTGGTTCCATCAGGTAAGTTCAAGGAAGTGGTCGAAGCCGGCATAATGAGGATGACGAGAGTTAGGCTGGACTACGTTAGAAAGGCGGTTCAGAAAGGGGCGCTTTGGACAGAGGAGTACGTCCCTCAAGGAACCATCTTCGTAGGACTTGTAGAGTATAATTCCGTTACCGTAAAAGACTGTGAAGTAGATCCATTGGATGCCAGAAGTTTCTTGGTCAAACTGCTAAGCGAGACAAGCAACATCTTGGATGTAGGCGGAAAGGAGACCATAGGGAAGGGTTTGGTCTACCTATCCCTACTCTCATAAGAGGGGTGATCTCTTATGGGAGAAGTAGAGCAGCTCTCCGTAAGGGTTGTAAGGGAACTTTGCCAGCTGATGTCCCAGATGTTTTCGGACGAGTGCAAGAACAACCTAAACGCTTCTAAAGTTAGCGACTTACTGGACGGCATCCAAACAAGAGCTTCGAACGCAAGGATGTACCTGAGCACTTGGGGCCCCTTCCACTTCCTCTCCTTTTACTTCTCGAAGGCGGCTGAGGCCTTAAAGTCCAGGGACATTAACCAAGGAGGAAACGTTAACGAGTTCTTCGCAGAATTACTCAGAGCAGAGAACCCAAGGGTCTTCGGTGCTTTGAACTGCTATGTCGTGAGAGACGGTACCGACGAAAGCTACTTGTTCTATTCGTTCCTCATCCTAAGGTACCACGTATTAAAGGGACTCATAGAACCTAAGGACACTATTGCAAATACCATGATAGAGTTGCTAGACGAATATAGCAAGGACAAATCCAAAAAGACACTGAAATATGACGAGTTCATAGCTATGGTCGAGAACATAAACAGACTTATCGAGATTTACTTGTTACCCTTAGAGAACGTTAAGGGCGAGGCTCTCTTCGATGAGATAAAGAAACAGTGTGGAGGGGAGTAAGGATGTCCTTCAAGGAAATACTCAGCGAGGTAGAAGAGATCTACGAAGAGAAACTAAAGGAGGAGCCATTAGTTGAAGTGGAACTGGAGAACATAACTCCGGCCTTCGTTTGGGGTTGGAGAGGGGATGCTTGGCTAGATCCTAAGAAGTGTTTGGTTGAGGGTCCTAGGCCTACTGCGATAGCTGGAAAACTTAGGTGGTGGCTAAGGGCAGCTATTGCTGGGGCATATTACGAGTGGTGGAAATCAAACAACTCGAGTAAATTCAACAACATCGATGATATGCTATTTGCGTTCTTTAAAGATTTACCAGACTTAAGGTACTTCGACGAGATAGCCGCTACTATTATGGGCAAAGTCTCTAAAAAGAGTAAAGAGACGGAGGCTTCTGGAATAATAGTTCAAATTCAGCACATCTATGAGGAAGGAGAAGGATGGAAAAGACCCAATTTTCCCTTAGACCATTGTACTGAGTTAGAAGGAGATGTCCAAAAATGTTTGGAGATAAACAAATGCAACCTAGATGAAGAAGCATGGGAAGAGTGCTATAAGCTAGCATGCAAGGTTGAGAGGGTCAAGCTTGTCGGCCTCGGTTGCAAGGGAAAGTATACTGATGATTTATATATATGTAGTGGTAAGATACCAGCGCCACCAAAGTTCTATCGTTTTAAGTTGACTATCCGAAGAAGGCTCGGATGGAATACATTTGGTAAAAATGACATCAGGAATCTCTTTGAGAGTCTCATACAAGTATTCACAATCTTGGACGGAATCGGAGGTGCGGGGACGAGAGGGTTTGGGCGTCTAAAAACACTGAGATCGAATCAATCATCAATCAAACTGGTGACGAATATCGGCACTCTAATCGATGGGGTAATTTCTCATAGCCACAAGTTACTTAACATGAATATCCGTGTTGGTAGTGTTAGTAGATTGTTTGACTATGTTACATCGCGTGTACCAATAATTTACATTCTGGATACAGATACTCTTCTAGTTGCTCAGAAGGATATAAAAGGGAAGAATGGTTTCTACACTGTACAGAAAATAGGTTCTGTAGTTTCCTTCAAGAATCTCCAGCAAGGTATGATGGATAAATGTACGGTATTGAACCTTATTATAAATTTGAAGAAAATGAGACATAAAGGAGACTTGGGGAAGAAAATAAGATGCATAGTCAAGGGTTGTATTGACTACCCACTAGATGGTAAGAGCACGAGACTTAAGTCACCACTTACCTTTGTTATTTATCAAGAAGATAATGCTATATCGTTTAGACCTGTGTATTTCAAGAGCTACCTAAACATCGAGAACAGACTGCTTGACTTTTTAAAAGTTAAAGAACTCATCGAGTGTCTAGTCATGCTGTTAGCAGATTCTGAAACCGAAGAGGTGTGAGAGGATGGTTTGCCTCATTTTGACTACACTCAAATACTTAATAGAAGACTACACAATAGCCGAACTCAGTAGAGATCCCAGCAAGCACTTACTAAAAAGAGAGATTATTCAATCATACTTGGACATTGTTAATAAGAATACAGAGACGATAGCTACCCAACTGTTGATTAGCTTGAAGGAGGTTTTTCAAGAGAGGTTAATTTTGGATGATAAGAATACGTATCTACTAGCAATAGAGGCTAAGGCCACATATCGTGTAAGACCTGGAACGGCCAACTACCTTCTACCTCTAGAATGGGGACTTACCCTGCATCCAATATATTGCTTTCCCTATATACCTGCCTCTTCAATAAAGGGCGCTCTAAGATCTACATTATATTTGCACTTTTATGAGTGGCTAAACAATGGAGGACAGTCAAGCATGGAGGATGCTGAAAGAAGAGCTGAAGAGCTAGCGGAGATATTCTTTGGCTCGTCTGATGATTACAGAGCGTTCATGTCAAGAGTAGTAGCATTTGACGCGATCCCCATAGAGCCTGGTGTGGGTAATAACTACGTCGTGGGTGACGTCCTTACCCCAATTTATGCTGAAGCTAAGGATGAACTTAGCACCAATCCGAAACCAATCCTTGGTCTAAGCATAGCGGAAGGAACGAAGTTCTACTTTGTCTTAAAGGTAAATGCAGGAGAGATATGGGAAGAGATCAAGGACAACGTGTTGTTTAAGGAATATTTAGGCTTGGAGAACAAAAACGACAACGAAGCTCCAGAATACATAGCCAAGTTTGTAGCCGCTCTGATGCTCAAGGTCTTCCGTGAGGTGGGTCTGGGAGGAAAGACAACTCGTGGATATGGTTATTTCACCCCAATCTCTATAAAGATGAGGTCGGGTGATGCTAATGGGAGATAATTGTCGGTGTCCAAACGGAAGAGGTTACCGCTGTATCACCCATAATAAGTACATTGCCAGGAAAGTTGTAGCTCTTTTCCACGACCCCTTCTGGAAATCGATATTCATGAAAAGAACTTCACTATTAGCTTACTCTTGCTACGGCTCTGCATCCCATGAGAAGGC
>JALWJF010000036.1 GCA_027081755.1 Desulfurococcales archaeon
GGCTATTACAACTTTCCTCGCAACCTTTTTTATTACCTTCAGTACATCCAAGGCTCTCTTGAGCTGGGCCGGTGGTAAGAATATCCCCTTCTTAGCCATCTCTTCCTCAAAGCCCAAATGTAAATCAGCCACTATTGCATAATCTTTGTATACTAGTATCTTTTGTGGAAGGGCGTAGAGGTTGTCTAGTATTCTCAATGCCTCCATATCTTCCCCTTCCTAAGGTTGTAATAAGGGGAAGTAAAGTATTATTTTCGTATTCTGTGCATACTCACGAAGTCTTTTTCGAAGTCGCCCAGTTCTGGTATCTTCACACCAGCCTTCTCAAGTTCTTCTAGAGTAACTTCTTCCCTTAACTTCTTACCTAATATCTCTTTCTTAGCCTTCCAGACCTTTGAGTTCAGTTCCATTACCTCTCTTCCCTTCTTTAGATACTTCTCATCCTTCCATTCCTTTGGTACATCTGGGAAGTTCTGGGCATGAACGCTTTCTCTCGAATATAGTTGTCTCCACAAATAGTCAGTTATAGCAGGGGATATGGGGGCTAGTATTAATAGTAAATTCTTTAGGACTGTGTGTAATGTCCACCAAGCTGCCTTCGCTTCATCTTCTGCAAAACCGTCCATTCTAGCCCTTCTCTTGCTGAGCTCTATGTAGTGTGAGCTGAATTTATCCCAAACGAAGTGGTAGAACTCCTCAGCAACAGTATGGAAGTCCATCTCAGAATACGCATTCTTGGCCTTCTCAATAAGTTCCGCCAGTTCTGCTAGAATCCACTTATCTGTCCCGCTAAGCCTCTCTGGTTTCTCTATATATGGAAATGCAGAGACGTATCTGGCAACGTTTAGGAACTTGGTTAAGAACTTTGCTGCACCCTCTATCTTCTTTTCTATCACCCTGTAGTTCTCGCCTGGCTTAACTTCCAGTGCTATCCAGAACCTCAGTGCGTCCGCTCCATACTTATCTAATACTTCGTCTGGTAGTATTACATTCCCATACCTTTTGCTCATTTTTCTTCCTTTTTCGTCCAATCCCATACCGTTGATGAAGACATAGTCGAAAGCTCTCATGTTAGTTAATTGATGAACCCTCAACAAGGTATAGTATAGCCACGTCCTTATGATGTCATAGCCTTGGGGCCTGAGTCTCTTGCCCTTAACGAATGTTTCCTCCCAGAACTTTTGATCCCTCATGTACTTGGTTATGTAAAGCACCGTAACCGATGAATCCATCCACGTGTCAAAGACTCTAGTCTCACCTTCCCAATCACTGGATCCGCACCTAGGACATCTATCTATTGGTGGAGGTTCTTTCCATGGCCTATAGTACTTACCGGGAGGGGGAACGTACTTGTAACCGCACTTCTTACAAGTCCAAATCGGTATCTCCGTTGCATAGTATCTTCTCCTAGATATGGGCCAATCTGTTGTAACAGAATCGATCCACTGGAGTAGGTTCTTCCTATACCTTTCCGGCTGCCACTTCATTTCCTCAGCATATTTCCTTAGAACGTCCTTGAAGGGTAATTGCTTTAAGTAGTATTCCTTCATTGGTATTATCTCGATTGGTGTCTCGCACCTTTCATGGACAGGGACCTTGTGTACTATATTTTCCACCTTAATCAAGTACCCTTTGTCCTTAAGAATTTCAACTATTTTCTTCTTAGCTTCTTTCACGCTCAGGCCCGCTATAGGTCCAGCACACTCGGTCATCTTACCCTCTTCATCAATAGCTTTCTCTGGTTTCAAACCCAATTCTCTGAAAAGTTGTACGTCTCTCCAATCACCAAAGGAACAGACCATCATGGCTCCAGTTCCAAAGTTAGGATCGGCCATAGGATGAGGTATGATAGGTATCTCCCTTTCATAGATAGGGACTATTGCATGTTTACCATGGAATTTCTTATATCGTTCGTCATCCGGATGAACTATTATCGCTTTACATGCACAAAGTAATTCTGGCCTAGTAGTGGCTATCGGTATCTCTTCACCTGTCTCCTTAACCTTGAACCTTATGTATGCTAATATCCCGGGCATCTCCTTGTATTCTACTTCTGCGTCAGCTATGGTAGTTCTACAATGAGGGCACCAGTTGTTAGGTCTTTCTGCTTCATACACCAGTCCTTTGTTCCAAACTTCATAGAACGTTGCTTGTGTGAAAGCCCTATAGTCTGGAGAATCCGTTAGGTATGCGTTATCTATGTCAGCTGCTATTAGTAACCTCTTCAAAATTCTTTTCATGTTGTTTGTAAATTCGTCTAATGCCCTCTTACACGCCTCTAAGAATTCTTCTCGGGGAACCTTCCTTGGATCAAGGCCTAAGTATTTCTCAACATAAAACTCAATAGGCAAGCCATTCCTATCAAAGCCTATAGGATAAAGTACCTCATAACCCAACATTCTCATGGCTCGAGCTATCATGTCGTGCATTGTGTAGCTGACCGCTGCTCCGATGTGCCAGACGGGAGCTGGATATGGAGGTGGCGTATCTATCACGAACTTGTGTTTTGGGCTTTCAGCGTCAAATTTCCACCATTCCTCCTTTTCCCACCACTTCCTCACTTCCTCCTCTATTTTGAAATCCCACCTCTTCAACTCTATCTTTGGCTTGAACTCCAAGGCTACTAGCTCCCAGCATGTACGCTAGGGGGAGTTTAGAACCATTCCCACCCTCTCTCCTCGAGTCTCCTACCTCTAAACCAAACACCTTCTCCGTATTCAATCTTACCTATTATGAAACCGTCAATCATTTTTGCTATTTCATTTGCAGAATCTTGGCTGACAATTAAAATCGGTGCATATTCTTCACCTCCATATAGTATGTCTTCTTCACTTAAATTCGAAGGAGGTAAGCTTTCAATTACGACCTTCACTTTAGAAGCTCTAGATATCCTGTACAATGAAGCCACCAGACCATCGCTAGAATCAGTTGAAGCAGTAACTTTATTCCTAAAACGTGATATTATGTTAGCCCACTCGAGCTTAGGTTTGGGCCTCTTACAGTGCTCAATGTATTTCCCCCTCAAACAAGCATTTATACATCCCCAGCACGCGTTAGGTATGACAACTAGGTTGCCAAGTTTGGCAGTTGAGATTCTTGGCACATCTTTTGCTACCCCCATAGAGGTTACGTCTACTGCCTCTTCTCCTTTATTCGTATCGGCGCCTAGGAAGATTACATTATATTCTTTCAACGCTTCGAGTGTGCCGACGCTTATCTCTTTAGCTATTTCGGGTCTCTGAGCGTATACAGAGAAAAGTGCACCTAATGGTTTTACACCTTTAGCTATCAAGTCACTAAAAGAAGCTATGGCTCCCCTCCATCCCACATCCTTAAAATCCATAAATGGTAACTTTACGCCCCTTGCTGGGAACCCATCCACATTTACAACAATGCATTTCTCTCCAATGTTTAAGCAATCAACGTCATCTCCAAATAGCGGGCCAGTAGGTACTCGAACCTTTAAGACCTCTTCCAAGAAGGTCTCCTCGATCCTCAAGGGTGATCGAAAGTGTCGAAGGGAACAGTTTTTATATGGAATAATGCTCACGGTCTCTACACTATAGCAATGGTTCTCAAGTGTGAATCGAATTGCGAAGAAGAAGTTCAAAAGGTCGGTAAGTTTATCGAATCTCTCGGAAGTGGTGTGATACTCACTTGGAGTGAGAGCTTGAAGAAGATAGTTTTAATTACTAGAACTCCACTAAAGCTATCCCTAGAGAAATTAAGGGAAATAGGGGTGCGCCTTGAAGAGGAGGGCTGGGAAGTGAGGGTTGCTAAAGAGATTGATACTGATACTATTATTGGTGACATCGCTAACGGCTCAAATGCCTAAGACCTTATGGCCGATAAGGATCTACGGTTCCTTACAATTCAACTTCTATGGAAACAATATATTTGCCATTGAAGGCTACAAAATATTCACCAAACTATTTTCGAAGCTGTACGTAAACCAGAGTACGCCATGCATTAACTCACAGTATTGTAAGATATACTTGGAAGGCATAATGGACTTCTATCCTACCTTAGGTTTGACCCAGAAGTTCATGAGCATAAAGTTTAAAGTTCTAACCGATGTACCCCCAAAATATGCCGCCCTAAAAGGTATGCTAGGACCTTTGGCAGAGAAACTCTTCGTAATGTGTGTACTTCCTCCTAGACCAGAGCTAGCAGCAAAAACTGTGGCCGGTACAATTGCTAGATTCTTATCATATAACATGAGGACGTTTTACTTCTTCGCTGTCGCTCCTTACAATATATGGCTGAAACCTGGCATGACCGTAACCCTTACTTATTTCATATCAACATCACCTACCGATATTTCGTTATTTGCAAGAAGAATGTTTGGAAACCAGCCATGTCCATGGGGTGATGTATATCACGTAGAAATCCCTACTGTTTACAATGTTGGTGGGATAACGGAAATAACTATGAGTTGGGGCTGGGCCGTCTCTAAGGCTATAAAACCAGTAGGCTATTGGGATTTCCCGAAGTCTGTATACTATGTCTTCAATGTAAAGGGAGTCGTACATTACCCGAACAAAGGTACATATAGTCCAAACAGAGGTCCCTCAGGTTTGATAACGGTCCCTCCTATGATTGTAAATGTTGGATATAAGGCCTATCCGGTTACACCTTACAAAATAATCTTACCTGGAAGATACGTAGGAGCGGTTATGCAAAGTTTTGAAGTCTCATTTGCAAGAAAGTGTCCTGGCGACGTAGATTTAGACGGTAAGTACACTATGAAGGATTTCGACGTTGTAGGTTGTCTGAGTGGTGTCATCACTAATAAGACGTTCTGTAACAACTTACTGGCACAAATACCACCTCAATTGAAGAATTTGTTTAGTATGACCGGTGATGTGAACCAGAATGGTGTAATAGATCCCATGGATGCAATGATATTACTCGATTGGGTAGGCACTAAGTGTCCAGCAGCTGACTATGCAAAATTGGCAAATGAGCTCTTCGGGAGGTAAATGAAAGAAAAATCATTTCTTTTCTTTCTTCTGTTGCTGATAATACCAGTACCACCATCTCCAGCCCCAACCGGGACCCCAAGCCGGGGGTGGTGGCACTTCTTCCTCCTCAAAACTCACTGGCGGTGGCGGTGGTGGCACTTCTTGTTGGTTCCTTAGCCAGTACCACCATCCCCATCCTCTGCCCCAGCCTCTACCCCAGCCGGGGCCACCTCTTCCCCACTTTCTTCTCCAACCCCATCCGGGCATGCTCTGCACCACTTTAGGTAAACCTAAAAGAGCTTAATAAGTTAATACTATTGCAAATGAGAAATAATGAGTAGGGGTATGCGAGAATGTTTGCAGTGATAGGTCACCCCATAAAGCACTCGTTATCCCCAGAGCTTCACAAAATAGCCTTTAAAATGATGAATTTGGATTACTGCTACACGAAGGTTGACGTACCTCCAGAAAAGTTGGATACCTTCATGAAATCGGCTAACATTATTTTTAAGGGTCTAAACGTAACAATTCCTCATAAAGAGAAGATACTGAGATATTGCAATCGTGTAGACCCTCTTGCAGAAGAAGTAAAAGCAACCAATACCTTGAAGTTTGGTGATATTGTTGAGTGTTACAACACAGACGTCAAAGGTGTTAGGCTAAGCATAGAGGACGTGACCGATCCTAAAGGAAAGAGAGTGGCAATAATTGGGGCAGGAGGTGCTGCTAGAGCTGCTGTAGTAGCTTTCTATAGAGATGCTGAAGTTGCAATTTTTAACAGAACGTATGAGAAAGGAAAGAGAATTGGAGAGGAGTTTGGTATAAAGGCCTATCCTCTCAGTGAATATGAGAAATTGAAGGATTACGACATAATAATAAATGCTACACCCGTTGGAATGGATGGAAAGTCCGTACCGTTTCCTCCAGAAGTCTTGAGAAAGGGGCAAGTTGTAATGGATATGGTATACAGACCCCTGTATACTCCACTGCTTCTAACAGCCATGAGAAAAGGAGCCACGGTTGTTAACGGCCTCAAAATGCTAGTCATCCAAGGATTAGAAAGTGAGAAGATATGGATAGGAAAAGCTCCGACGTGGAGGCACGTCTATTCAAAACTTTTGGCCTCCCTCAGTCCTATAATAACTTCCTAACCAGAATATTACTAACGGTGAGGACGTGTGAAGAGGATACGATTCAGGTTTACGAAAGCTAAATGGAACACTAAAGCCCTAGCAAGCATAACGAAGGTTTTCGCCGAAGAGTTTCCTGACTCGGATGTACTGATAGTTAGAGCCGGACAAAACATGCCTATACTCGACTTCAACATTTATGTAGAGGATGTAGATGAAGAAAAGATCAAGGAGACGGAAAAGAAAATACTAGAGGTCATGACAGAGCACGGCATAAGTCACATCGTCCTAAGAGGTGTCAAGATATTTGATGTAGAGAATCAATAGATAAGCTTAAATACTCTTTTCTAAGAGTCTGAACTATGGGTCAAGAAGGTAATGGCTCAAGAGTCTGTAACGTTGAGTGAACTCGAGAAGAAAGCTCTTAAAATGATTATCGAAGCGGGAGAAAAAGGTTTATTACAGCAAGACTTGTGGAAGAGACTAAACATAGATAGTAGGGATGGTTCGAGGATAGCCCTAAGACTAGCAAAGAAGAAACTGATAACGAGGGAACTCGTCACAGTTAGAGGAAGAAAAACTTACCGTTTAATAGCACTAGTGGATAAGATACCCGAAGAAGAAAAAGAAGAAGAGAAGAAAGGTGTGAGCTACGAAAGGAGACTGCCAAGAGCTCCAAAGCTCGACGTCAAGGTAAACTTAAAGCTGATTTTAACAATACCATGTACTAGGTGTCCATACCTAAAAAGATGTGCTCCGGGACAGTTTTACGATCCAGCGAAATGCCCAAAGCTCACAGCATGGCTCCAACACAGAGTAGCTAGATTACAACAACGGCGTAGTGCCAGTCAAGCCATTCAATAACGCTTTTGGGTACTTTTGGCAACTCCGAATAATGGTAGTGCAACTCGTATCCGCACTTCCTGCACCTCGGACCATCCCAACCTAACAGCTTTCCTTGTTCTCTGACCGCATTAGGCACGCCGCACTTCGGGCACTTGGTATCTTCTCTTAGAGGATAATTGTGATGATAAACATAATGAAATCCTTTTCTAAGCAGCGTATTGTAAAGCTTCCAATTAAAGGTATGAAGAGGTATATCGTTGGGTAAATCATTTACGAATCGTTCACTAGGTACATATATTTCGACATGTACATCATCATAATACTTCAGTGATTCTTTTACATCTGTCTCGTCTCTGGGCTGGAGAAGGAGTGCTGTACCTTTGGGTAGATCTATATATCCCTCATATCTTACTGCAACATAGTAGCCATCATCTACTAGTTTTTCAGCAACTTCATAGGATAAAGGTCCATCAAATACAAAAACTCTAACATTATACTTGTCTGCTCTCCTCTCGAGTTGTTCAACAGTCATTGTCCTTCCCTCTCCTCCCATAAGTTTCAGAGGACCTTCTGGTGCTTCCCACTGTAGAGCGACCCACAAGACTACGGAGCCTGGCATGAAATGGTAAATAAACAACCTCTCTATGAAGGTTAACTGACCCACTACCACGTATACTGAGGCCTTCGCCATATATTTCCCTTGAAGGCCTTTGTGGCTGGGGGAAATACATGAATGTTGCCAGCGAGAAGAGAGGTTTTGCGCTACCGGGCGATCCTATAGCCAGCAACGTTAACGTTGATCCACGTTCTTATCTCTACGTATACAAAATAGACAACACGATATACGCAGCAGTACCTTGTATGTACGAAATAACCAATAACGTACTAAAGGTAATACCACTGGAAGGCGTCTACGTCCCAAAGCCGGGTGACGTAGTAATAGGATTGGTAATAAACTTCGTAATTACGCACTGGCAAGTTGACATCAATTCTCCTTATATAGGAATATTACATGCTTCTAACGTCTTAGGGAGACCCTATAACCCAGCTAAAGACGAACTTAAAGACTACCTAGAGATAGGGGATTACATAATCGCGAGGATAGAGAATTTTGACAGAACGAGAGACCCCGTCTTAGATATAAGAGGAAAAGATATGGGCAGAATAACCGAGGGTAAAATTATAGAGATAAAGCCATCAAGGGTACCAAAAGTAATAGGCAAAAAGAAATCCATGCTCAATATAATAAAGAACGATACGAACTGCGATATCGTAGTAGGTGCAAATGGGAGAATATGGGTCAAATGTCCAAACAAGGACTTAGAAGATATAGTAGCTTTAGCGATAAAGTTAATAGAAAAAGAGGCCTTTTTGCCAGGCCTCACTGAAAAAGTTAGGACGTTAATTGCTAACGAGAAACACGAGAGGGGATTGCTATGAGTGGGAAGAAGCCACCTTTTCCACTGCTTAAGGACGGCAAGAGGCATGATGGAAGAGGACCAATGGACTTAAGACCCATACAGATGAAGGTTGGCATTCTCCATAATGCAGACGGCTCAGCATGGGTCAAAATGGGTAGGACAGAAGTAATTGCTGCTGCCTACGGCCCGAGAGAACCACCAATGAAAGCAATGATCTTGCCAGACAGGGCAGTGATAAGATTTAGGTACCATATGGCACCCTTTAGTACGGATGAGAGAAAGAGTCCGGCACCAAGTAGGAGAGAGATAGAGCTGTCCAAGGTAATAAGGGAAGCACTAGAGGCGACCATACTAACTCATCTATTTCCAAGAACAGTTATCGACGTTTTTGCTGAAGTAATCCAAGCAGACGGAGGTACCAGAACTGCTGCAATAACAGCAGCTTCCCTTGCTCTAGCAGATGCCGGAATACCCATGAAAGGGTTAATAGCCGGTGTAGCCGTCGGCAAGGTAGAGGGACAACTAGTATTAGATATCGACCAAGTCGAAGATGAATATGGAGAAGCGGATATGCCAGTAGCTGCGATAGTTGGCCTCAGGAAAATAGTATTGCTACAGCTAAACGGAGTTCTAAAACCGGATGAATTCTTGAAGGCCCTCTCTATGGCTTGGGAAGGACTGAAGAGAATTTATGAATTAGAAAGAAGTGTGCTAGGAAGTAAGTACAAGGGGGTGTAACTCATGTCCATAACTCCGTTCAATATACCCATAGTACCGAAGTTAAAAAAGGAAACTATATATTCTCTAGCTAGAAAGGGTAGCAGGATAGATAAAAGGAAATTGGATCAGTTTAGAGAAATCAAGATAACCCTAGGCGCAGCTGGAAAGGCTCATGGAAGCGCACTTGTAGAGCTGGGTCATACAAAGGTCTTAGCGGGAGTCAAGATAGAGCCCGGAAGACCATTCTCCGATATGCCAGACCAAGGAGTTCTCAACGTGAGCGCCGAGTTCTTGCCTATAGCCTCTTCCGAGTTCGAACCTGGACCGCCAGACGAAAACGCGATAGAAGTTGCTAGAGTAGTGGATAGGGCGCTGAGGGAAAGCCAAGCAATAGACCTAGGAAAGCTAGCGATAATTCCGGGAGAGAAGGTCTGGGTTGTATGGGTGGACATAAACGTACTAGATCATGATGGAAACTTATTTGACGCATCTATGTTAGCAGCGATGGCAGCACTCCTAGATGCCAAGATCCCGCAACACGAGATACTCGAGGATGGAAGTGTTAGAATAATAGGTCCTCCAATAGAACCGCTTCCAGTCAAGAAGAGGGTAGTCAGTGTGACCATAGGAGCTCTCGGGAATGTATTCTTAGTTGATCCCTCCTTAGAGGAGGAAGCAGTACTGGACACAAGGATCATGTTTTCCTTCGACGAAGAAGGAAACTTGGTAGGTATGCAGAAAACTGGGGCTGGATGGCTGGATTGGGACAAGGTCGCAATAGCCTTTAACATAGCAAGAAATAAATATACTGTACCTCTAAGAGCCTTACAAGGAGCTTTTAAATCTTGATCCATCATTAACGGCGTTAATGTAGTGTTAAAAATGAAATATCGAATACGACCAAGCCTAGAAGGGACTGCGAGAAATGGAGAGCTCTAAGAAGGTATCAAAGGTTCCTTCGTCAATCTCTGAAACCCCAGACCTCATCTATGAAGAAATATGTGAACTCATCTCATGTAGAGGTCTCGAGGTCCGGGGTAACCAAATAATAATCTATATAGAACCAGTTCCCATTATAGAGAATACGACAAACTAATTTTCTAAGTTCATATCATGCGATTTTGGGTAGAAAATTTTGAACGCATTAGTCAATGCCTTGGTCGCAACACTAAGATCACCACTAAACCAGTTCTCGTCCTCGAAGCTGGAGGATTTCGGCGTAACGAATAAGCTTGCATACACGATCATAGAAGGCGCAGTAGGCTTTGCCTATGCGTCAAGAGCTGAGGCTCCGAGCTATGTTCCTTCCAAAAACGAATATGTTAGAAACGTGTTCAAGGTAGCATGGAAAGGTCCAATAGAGACCGCTTTAGCACTAGCGTCCCTCTCAGCTCTAACCCAACTCTGGATAGACAAGGGAGGGGAAGTAGACTTTGAAGATAAGGATCTTGTATCACTTCTAGGTCTTAAGGAAGGAGATAAGGTCATCATGGTAGGATATATGAAAAATGTGTTATTAGATCTCGTGAAGAAAGGTATGAAAGTGGTGTTGTATGAGGACAACTATCAATTTAGATGTGAAGCGAAGGAAAATGGTGTGGAAGCTTATCCTGGTTCTTACATCCTCCTTGAAGAGGGTGGAGACGCACTAATAGCAACCGGGTCGTCCCTACTCGATCCCAGATCCTTAATAGTATTTGAGAAAATTGACGCCAAGGAAAAACTATTGATAGGACCGACTGCCACAGTTCATCCATACTTTGCAAAGCTCATGGGTGCAACTATGGTTGGAGGAAGCTACGTAAAACCTGAAAAGAGAGAAAGGGCATTAAATTTGATAAAAGCTGGATATGGATACAAGAAGCTGGTTAAGTTAGGTCTGATCGAGAAGTGGTTCGCACGAGCTTCTTAAGAATTTTGTATGCTCTTGAGGCTTCATAGACTGCTGGTCCGTATGCCCCATAGCTTAGGTACTCCTTAGCATGCCTTAAAGGAAGAGCCAATAGTAGCTTGTAAATTCCTTTGATTTTCTTCCTTACTAAGTCAACCGCTTCCTCCGCCAACGTTATTTCCTTGTTATTTATATATATCTTTTCTTCAAATAAACCAATGTCGGGAATTACTTCGGTGGAGGCTTGATAGGCAGTCAGTATTATTATCAGTGCCGAGAAGATTAGTAGCGCCGTTATCGCCGCTTGAAGAGGGTGCATATCTTTTCCCTCAAGCACCACTTAAGGGCCTTGATAAAGCCCTTGCGGCTCCATTTTCCTTCTTTCAAATATTTGAGTTGGACTTCCTCAAGCTCCTTTATTCCAGTTATTCTCGCTAACTCTCTTAAAGTTAGACCCTTTACTTTCAGTATCTTCTCTACACAGTTCTTGAAAGCTATAGGCCAGTTAGTGAGCCAAGGCATGACCGCTTTTGCAGTTATCACTATAACAGATATCGCAAATATTATCTCGTATATGTCGATATTGATATTTATGTTTACATTTGTACTTGTAGGCACTTGCCTCTGAATGGAGTTCCTTTGAGTAACTGGTACATTAGCCCTAGGGACCCTCAATGCTTGAACGTTTTTTCTTACCGTTTCTATGGAAGGTGTTGGATCCCAAGGTACCCAACCATCTGGAGTCCAGACTTCAACCCACATGTGTGTGGGCGTTACGAAAACTCTCACATCTCCATTCACATAGCTATTGGCAAAGCCATATACCACTCTTGCCCTAATACCCATATCATTAAGTAAGACTGCGGCTGCCGAGGCAAAATGAACGCACATACCCGTCTTTGATACAAATAGAAACCAATCAACTGCATCTTTACCTGGCACGCCAGAGTATTTGAGCGAATATTTATAATTATTCCTAAGCCAAGTCGTTAAATAAGACAATAGTGACCTTAAGCTAGAGTATTTGAACCTCTGTAGAATTTCGTTGGCGAGTGCTCTTACTCTCGGTGTTGACCACTTCTTTTTTGGGCCTAAGATACTGCTTACCGGTACTGAGAGCTGTGGGTAGTCAGCATATGGGAAGGGGGGTGAATACTTAGCTATAACTCTTGCTTGGAAACCATTGTATGTGAATACATCTCCGTTTTCCTTACCTCCTTCAACTTTTGGAGAGGTTCCGGGATAGGGTTGGGGTACTGGAAATGCTGGATATAACATTATAGCATACGGTGTGACCCTTATGGTATATGTGTTTCCTCCCACAAACCTCCCCAGACCTTGAGGGTTCTTACGAACCCATCCATCTCCTATATAAACATTGAAAGATGCTACTCTAAGCCATCGAGGTTCTGCAGGGCTAACGATGGCTAGCGGGTTCTTGGGGCCAGTTAAGTCCCAAGAATAGGGTATCCTTATTTCATTTCCCGCTAAGGTCACACCAGAATTTAATGGCGGTATTTTGCTCAGCAACATTAATGACAAGAAAATTGAAAGAATAAGTATAAGTAACCTCATACCGGAGGCTCCACCTCCTGTAAAACCTCTCTCACGACTTTAAGGGCAGTGTCCCTGCTGGCAAAGAGTCTACGAGAAGGTGCTTCAACCACTAACCTATGGGTTAATACGTATGGAGCTACCTCCTTGACGTCATCTGTTAGAGTTATGTCTCTTCCACTTAAAGCAGCGTTTGCCTTCGCTGCTCTAGCCAAATGAACGGCAGCCCTAGTAGTAGCTCCTAAGATAACCTCTGGCCTATTTCTAGTCGCCCTAACCACGTCAACTATATACTCGGCCACTTTTCTAGGGAGTTCAACGCTCTGTGCTTCTTCTATGGCCTTTAAAACTTCATCTCTATTGGTTATTGGTTCTACTCTAGGCTCCAACCCTTTCCTAGAAGAATCCAACATCACGGCCTCTATTTCAACCTCTCTTGGTGGAAATCTCATGTCTATACTCGTTAAAAATCGATCCTTAGCTGCTTCCGGGAGTTGATATGTACCGACCATTTCAACAGGATTCATAGTAGCTATGACAAAGAATGGTTTTGGGAGAGTAAAGGTCTCACCTTCTATAGTAACTTGACCCTCTTGCATCGCTTCTAACAGAGCTGATTGTGTTCGAGGAGAAGCTCTATTTATTTCATCAACTAAGAGTACATTAGTGAATATAGGTCCTTTAACAGTCCTAAACGTCCCAGTCTTCGGGTCAAATATTTTTCCGCCTATTAGGTCCGATGGTAGGAGGTCCGGTGTCATTTGTACTCTTTTGAATTCCAGACCCAAGCTTTCGGCGAAGAGCTTTGCTAGTGTAGTCTTCGCAACTCCCGCTACTCCTTCAAGTAACGTATGCCCTCTGGAAAGGAGGGCTAGCGTCATTACCTTAACGGGTTCTTCTACTCCAGCTAGGTGCTGACCTATATTTTCGGTTAATTTTTCGTACAGCTTTTGCGCTATCATCTTATTTACCGTATGAGGGCCTGAGCAGTACCCCCTATCATTCTGAGGCTTTCGCCTCCGTCAAGGGGGTCGGCGCGCATATATCGATGCTAAAAATTTCCTTAAAGCTCTCCCTCTATTTACTTCAAATATTTCAAAGGGGTTGTTATGGTTTGTCAGTCAGTCTCTGGCACACTAATCTGCACGTTCCTATATATTTCAATAATTTACACTACCTTTAAGACTGTGGTTATCGAAAACACAACGTATAATAGTGGTAACATAACCAGCACGAATAGAGACATAATTCTGTGCAATAAAACAGCAGTAGTCTACTTAGAGGGTATGCCCGTCTATACGATAATAGGTAATGGATGTAAGAGCATTGCTAAGCTTGCACGATTCTACATTATAAGTAATAATACAGTATTCTTTTGGCATATCAAAAATACAAGCGTTGTTACCATGTTCTTTAAAGAACAAAAAGAGCAGAAAGGGTTTGATATCACAATTCTTCGTCTATTAGTTCTAACAATTTTATTTATTAGAAAATTGTTTTTCGCCGAAGCCGAGTAAATCTTCAATGAATACTATATCATCTTTACATACTTTATCATTGCAAAAATGAACCCCCTCAAGTTCCAAAAGTCTTCTTTTAAACTCTTTACCCAGTTGATAACCACCAAGAGAGCCATCAGAACGCACAACACGATGACAGGGAATTATTATGATTTTTTCATTTTTAGAGAGCATTTTGCCTACAGCTCTTGGATGCATTCCTAGCACCTTTGCTAATGATGAATAGGTCGTGACTTTACCTATGGGTATTAGGAGCAATAAAATTTCGAGAAGCTCAACTTTATGCACCCTAAGCCACCTATATCAAAACTTGGTGAAAAGTTGGTAATTTATTGGGTTAGGCCCGTTGATAACCAAAGTCAAGTAGGAGAACGGTGTAGGTTATTGGAAGAAGAAATATTGGGTTCAGTTGATGAAAGAGAAAAGATAATTTTCGTGAGCCCACATTTCTGTGCGATTTGTCCCTATAGAGACAAAGGGTTATGTGAGAGACCAATATGGTTTCCCAGCATGAGATATAATGAAAAGATGAAAATTGAAGAGACCAAGAAGAAAGCATTAGAACTGGCTAAGAGGAGGTTGAAGAAATGAAACTCATATCCTATACGGGAAAGGGCTCCGGCGTTGCCAAACTGATGGCTAATGCACTGGCAGAGCTAAAGGGAGAACAAGTCTTGGTACTAAGTCCCGAAAGGGCTTCCCAACACTTCTTACCGTACATTGAGTCCGAAGGTAAGGCATTCATCTTTGCTCTAGGCGATCCGAGCGACACCTTAAGGTTGGCAGAGACATTTAAGCTAACCGGGTTCGAAGTACTTCTAATAAGACCCCCTTTGGAAGGTCTTCCAGACCCATTAAGGGCGAAATTAGAGGTATACGAAGCTTACGAATTACCCCCAGATCCGATCGAAGCTAGTGTAGAAGCCGGTAAGTTCGCTTTAGAGAATGTCCTAGATGGTTCCAAGGGACCTAGAGCGGAAAGATTGAAGGATGATCTGAACAATCTGTGTTGTATTGATCTTGAGCTACCAGAAGGCATCGAGCTAGTAGGCTATACAGAATCCATGGAACTTGCTGCACTAGTATTATCGGATGTCTTGAGGATACCCGCTATCCATAGCCAGCATTTGCCCGCAAACAAGAGATCGCTTATACTAACAACAAGTGCTGAAGAAGTATGGGTGAGGAGGTTCTCATTTGGAGAAGCAAAAGTTATCTCCCTACCATATGATCCATTGATTGCTCCTTTGAGTTTCTTGGTAAGTTTAAGATCAAAGAAGATTGTCCTTAAGCACTAAAGGAAAGCCTATAGTAGTTCAGCAACCTTCTATTTCTGAATTCATAGGCTAACGGTTTCAACATTATTTCTCTAACTTTGTCAAAGTCCTTGAAGTTACCCAAGGCCCACATCAACTTCACTGTAGCTGTTTCAGTTAGCATATCTCCTAAGGGCACGGCTCCAGCATCGAGCATTTTTCTGCCAGTAGCGTAAACGTTCAAGTTTACCGTTCCATGAATACACTGTGTCGTTATTCCAACAAATATTCCAGATTCGGTAAGCTCCTTTATTGCCGGTATTACTCTCTCTGGGACATGGCCCATACCCGTACCCTCTATTATTATTCCCTTGTAACCTTTTTCCTTGGCTAAGAGCAAAAGATCTGGTTCCATTCCCGGAAAAGCCCTCAGCTGTAATACCTTGGGTTCAAATTTGGGCTTGAGCTTCGGTTCCCAGTCTCCCTTGGGGAAATACTCAGTTACCTTAACTTTCACCTCGCCTATCCAAGGCCAAACGTATGCTAATGGTTCGCCACAGATGGTCTGAAATGCGTCTCTTCTGGTAGAGTGGAACTTCCTAACACGCGTACCTCTATGCACGGCTGCAAAAGTATCTCCAGTTTCTCCATGCATTACGACTACCGATTCGGCAAAGGGAGCCTTCGTAGCCGTTACGATGGATGCTAATAAGTTGAAGGCCGCATCGCTTGAGGGTCTGTCAGAACTCCTCTGAGCACCGGTGAAGATAACGGGCTTGTTCATATCTTGAATAGCAAAGGCTATTGCCGAAGCTGTATAGGCCATTGTGTCTGTTCCGTGGGCCACCACCACTCCGGCGACTTCATCTCTTAACAGTTCTTTATGAACGGCTATCGCTATCTTTTCCCAATAGGAGGGCATCATGTTTTCTGACAATATATCAAGTAACTGTTCGGCCTCTATATCTGCATAGTCCAATAGCTCTGGAATTTCTTCAACAAGTTCACCAGCACTCATGGCAGGTTTCACAGCACCAGTCTCATAGTCCACCCTAGAAGCGATCGTTCCCCCTGTGCCTATTATTTTCACCAAGGGATAGTCGGGTCTTCTCGGTGGTGGCGGCGGTACCTTTCTTTCTACTTTCTTAACCTTTTCCAGTACTTCTATCTTCATAATTCTATTTATTTTAATTCCTACATTGTAGCCGTTTCTAAGCTTGATAACTATTGTTTCGCCCCCTCTTGGTCTAGGCATTAATATCCCTTCCAAGATAAGTCCATCGTCCCTAACTATTCTTACTTTATCGCCTGTCTCTGCATTTACCTTTTTGAGGATCTCCGAAGCCCTTCCAACATACAAGATCTAAGGCCCGGAACATTTTGCGTCAGAGAGGAATTTAATGCCTAGGGGTGCCGGGGCCCTCCATCGTCCGCCTTCGGCGGCCTCTAGGGACCCCAGGGGGCGTGCTTTCATACACACGATTTCGTTATTTAGTGCTATACAACGTTAGTTCTAAGGGGCGAGAGCGTGAAGAGATGGAAGGCTCTCACAACTTTTGAAATAGGGATCCTCGTACTCTCTGCCATAGCAACCTTAGCTTGGGTCTACCTAGTATGTAAGATAGCAGCAACTCTGGATACGCTCCAAAAAGGACTTCAAGGTCTACTCTCTGGAAATGTAACCATGGGTTAAAGACATTTTTTAATTCCTCTACCTCGCACACCGAAGGGCATTAAATGAGGCTAGTAGTCAAGTTCGGTGGTTCTGTCCTTAGAGATGCTGAAGGATATCGCAGAGCTGCCAAGGTAATTAAGGAGCTCAGTAGCGATGCTAAAGTCGTAGTAGTTGTCTCTGCAATGAAGGGTGTAACAGACTCTTTGCTTAAGGTCTCTGGAATGTTACCCAGAGATTGGAGGAAGTACGTCGAAGCTCTAAAAAAGAGACATTTAAAAGTACTGGAAGAACTAAACGCCAAGCCAAGAAGGTTCAAAGAAGTTGAGGAGCTCTTCGACGAATTGACCAAAGTACTATGGGCGCTAGAGATATTAAAGGAAAGTACCCCCAAGACTCGCGACTTCGTGTTATCGTTTGGAGAGAGACTCTCATCAAGGTTGATGACAGCCGCACTAGAAGTAGAGGGCATCAATGCTGAGGCATGGGATTCTAGAGATGCTGGAATAATAACGGATGAAAACTTCAATGAGGCTCTACCCCTTTACGATGACATAGAGAAAGAAGTGCCTGAAAGAATAGAACCATTCCTAGATGAAGGGAAAGTACCTGTAGTGACTGGCTTTTTGGGGAGCACGAGAGAGGGTACTATTACTACGCTCGGAAGAGGAGGAAGCGATTTAACAGCGACTATTCTAGGCTCTGCTCTGAGAGCGGACGAAGTAAGACTTTACACAGATATAGATGGGATAAAGACGGCTAACCCTAAGGAATTCCCAAACGCTATAACCATAAAGGAGTTATCCGTAGAGGAGGCTATAGAGCTGGCCCATCTAGGAGCTAAGAGGTTACATCCCAGAACATTCGAACCCGTTTTGAGGAGACATGTAGACGTTAGAGTTCTTAGCCTCTACGAGCCACATGGCCAGAGCACCTTGATATCTTATGGGAAAAGGGGACCTATGCTGAAAGCTGTGGCCATAGTAAACGGTCTGTCTATAATAACTGTAAAGGGAGTAGGCATGGTAGGTTACAAAGGAGTAGCAGCAAAAGTTATGGAGGCTACATCGAAGGTCGGTGCAAATATCTTCGCAATTTCTCAACCAATATCAGAACTTTCAATATCATTGGCAGTCAAATCGAATAAGGCCGATATGGTCTCAAATGCGATAAAGAACGTCATGGAAGGCAGCGGTATAAGCGTTGAAACGCATGTTAGGAAAGGAGTATCCGCTGTCTCAGTAGTTGGTAGAGGTCTAGAAGAACCGGACTATGTGGCTGAAGCGTTCAAGCCTATAGCTGGTTCGCCCGTACTGATGCTATCAAAGGGACCCCTCGACTTGAGCTTAACCGTGGTCACTACTGAAAAGGGTTCTAGAGAGCTGGCCAAGAAGTTCCACAACATGGTACTGGAAGAGATGAAAAATTATTACGGTGAAGCTAAGTAAATATTATCTTTATTATCCAAAATTCTAACGGTTAACCTCTTCCCGACATCGGCCTTAGGCGCTTTAACAACCGTTATGAGTACATCCCTCCTTGGTAAAGGAACTGCTAACCACTCGCCTCTCCAGAGACCCCTCGAAACAATTTCTACCTTTACCTTCTCACCCTTTCTGTAAATAATTGGTAATTTCTTGGTTATTTTCATGCCCCACTCTTCCATGCTCCACCTCAATTTTACACCTAGCCTATCTTCGAGTTCTTCTAGCTTCTTCCAGAATTCTTCCCATGTCATCTCTTTTACTCCTTTCATCTTTCTTCCATATTTATGTTTCACGTATTTCTGTATTGTAAAAGGAGGCCACCTTTTCCCAACACCAATTTTCTTGCCCCATTCTATTATTTCGATTATGTCTTCGTCATTGACCCCTGGGAGCCAGACCGGAGTTAGATGAACGTCGATGGTCGTTTCTTTAATTATAAACTCAATGCTCTCAATAACCTTTGTTACGTCGAAATCAAGTCTTCCAGTAAGAAATTTCGCCTTCTCTGGGTTCAACGTTTCTATACTTAGGTTTATCCTATCAAGACCTGCTTCCCAGAGCTTTACTGCTATTTCTTTGTTTAGTTTAAATCCATGAGTTTCTAGAGCTACATGTTTAACCCATTTTTGTTCTTTGATCTTTTCTATAGCTTCGTAAACTCTAGGATGTTCTAAAGGATCCCCTACCCCATCCATTAAAGCTTCTACTGACTCTCCCTTATACCTAGCTATGTCGTTGAGCCAAGAAGCGAGCCATTCCAAATCCCTCACTATGAAATCGGCCCACCTTCTCTTTGAGCAAGGACCGGCATCAACGCTACAGAACTTGCAACAAAGCGAGCATAGACTAGTAATCCTAGTTTGTATCACATTAGTACCCCTATCTATTAGTCCGAAAGCTATTGTACCTATCATTGGAAGAGGTTCACCAACTTCTAAGGTTACCCTCTCTACCTCTCTCAAGACAAATATTTCCTATGGTTACACGCTACTAACGGGTTTGAAAGGTTGATGCGATTAATGCTATTCTTACTAGCTATAATGCCCTTACTCCTAGCACAGACGACCAACCCCATTGTAAGCAATATACGTCAAACAGTAATTAAGAATATATTATACACCTTGGCTCAAAACTATTGTAAGACAAAAATTGCTTGGGATACCCTTAGCTATGCCATTAACAACATCTATACTGCATTAGAAAACGTACAATCACAATATCAATCATTAATCAGCTTAATGGAACCAGGCGGAAATCTCTATAATTTCTTGATGAATATGAGCAACAACTATGTGACTAACTTTGATACCCTTAAAAATTACTTGGTCCAGTTCTTAGCTGACGCTCAAGGTCTAAGTATATCTCTAGGTGCCGCTTCCGCGTCCTTAGCTGGGGCATATCCTAACAATATACGTTCACAACTCTTGGACAATTACAACAACAAAATTAAGGATTATATGAACCAGATACAATATGACATAAGCAACTATATGGGACTAGAGGCTATGCAATCTTCATCAAATTTGGTTGATATCGTTCACAAATACATTGTCGATGCCTATCTGAAAAGCAATACTACCCCAGCCATACTACAGATCTTAGCTGGCAATGCTACTTTCGTTCCTGAACCCACAAAGACGTGGCTCAGTTTGGCATCTTGCGCTAGCGACCTAGCTAATAACACTTTTGCTTTCTGTGCTATCTATCCAAACAAAAATCATGAAGTATTGTTTGCAACATTTCAGAGTACACTATATGAGCAATATGCCAAGGCTCTAGAAGCACCTTGTCCATTGAATAGTGCCCAGATACATACGTACATGGTTAACATATGGAATCTCTACGCTAATTATATCTACCCATACTATATACAAAGCATATGGCCCTATGAAGTCGTGCTAATAAACACGAAGCCGATACTAGTAGCCATAATAGAAAGAATGAGCACTGATCTCCTTTCACCCATACTCAACAGCTTGTACTCGGTAGGTAAGACCAACCTTCCCGGAGCTATGGGAGCTTGTATGAAGCTGGCTTCCACTAACGTAAACCTAAAGGTTATAAATAATTTAGACTTGAGGAATCCTACCGAATTAGAGGCTTTCTTGAATGACGTTGCACAAGCATTTCAGCAAGTGTATCAAGGAGCTTTAGAAGCCGTACGTTGTCTCCGATACTACGAACCTATATATCAAAGGAGTGTTCAAGCTTACTTAAATGCTCTCGATGAGCGCTTTAAATCACTAAGTGGCGGAATTGATATAGAGCAATGGGCACGTGAAAACGGTATAGCTTGTACTGCTACTCAATCAATAGTCTCGCTAACGAATGAGTTAAAGACTGTGATAAATACTTATTATAATATACTCAATCCCAGCAGTACGACCAGTTTCGTTAACAACCTAAACATAACACAGCCTCTTGGTGTGTTAGCTCCTAGCCAAGTATTACCTGGCCCCGAAGGCAGTCCTTGTAAGTAAACTTTTTAATTGTTTTTCATTGCCGAACTAGGGCCCGGCTAGACCCGGGGGTAGGGCCGGAGGGCTCGCCCTCCTCCCCCGTTACGGGCCCGAAACGGGCGTAATGCGGGGGCCAGTAAACTCCCCGAGGCTCCCCGCGGTGCCCGTGGGACCCCGCGGTCTCCCAATGATCCTCGACCCGCGGGGTCCGCGGTGGCGGAGGTCCCGCCGAAGGGCGGGACTCGACCGCCTTAACCGGGGGAACCA
>JALWJF010000037.1 GCA_027081755.1 Desulfurococcales archaeon
TAGATCTTCTTAATGTACCTCCCAAAGCTACATTGATTATTTGCATACCTAAGCATATTCCCAAAATAGGAATATTTTTACCAAACCTCTTTACTATTTCGATGCTTTTCTCGAATTTATTCTTCTGAGTGTATGGATTACCTGGCCCGGGAGATAAAATTATGCTAGACGGTCTTATACGTTCTACACCACTCAATTCTATCTCGGAAGGTCTTACCGTTACCACGGTATAGCCTTCTTGCATAATCAACTGTTCTATATTATGAACAAAACTGTCGCGATGGTCTAAGAGAAGTACCGGTCGCAAAGATCCTACCCACTTGGCATATAAATGGTTACTCTAATGACGGTTACTTCCTTTAGTAATCCATAATGAGCCATTTCGGTTTGCCGTCTAGTGATAAGGGCTCCCATCCTTTCCCTAAGGGTTCACTAGATACTACACCGTCTTTAGTCCAAAGAGTATAATATTCATCACCATTGTGGTAGTTGAAGGCAATGAGTTTTCTCTTCCACGGTAATAGAGCCAAAAAATTGGCAGAGGGTCTTGGCTTTACGATTTTTATCAGCTTCTGAAGAGCACCCTCTATGTCGCTGTTGAAGAGGAGCTTTCCCAAGAGACATGCTAGCTTCTCGCTAATGGTCCTCCTAGCTAAGTTGAATTCATTCGAAAGTAACAAAGGGATGCTTGCATTTCCGTTGTGAGCAAGTATTATACCATGGCATATATGAGGATGGACATGATCTAATGACTTAGGAAGTCGTTTCGCCCTCCTAGCATGAATTATAAATGCATCGCCCGTTGTGGGAAATTCAAATCGTTCCCAGATAGGCTCTATGAATTTCTTTACTATCAGGGAGTCTTTGTTGTGTATAGCGTATCCCCATCCGTCTGGATGGGAAAGACCTTTGCTATCACTCTTAGCTACTTTGACGAACTCATATATGTACCGTACTTTACCTTTACCTGCTATCATGCGACACAACGTTCCCTTCCATGCGTCATTCTTTTTCTAGTTTTCTTAGATCAACTCCATTAAATTTGTACATATCAGTTATTATGTAGGCTCTAACATTCTTAACACCATCGATAGAACCAATTCTCTTCATTAATCTCTCCGCATCCTCTACATCTCTCACCCAAGCATCGGCAAAGAATATACCTTCGTTTACGGCTTTCATAAGGTTTACGATCATTTTCTCTCTCATTAAGCTTTCTAGCACATCATCGTATTTGTTTAAGTCACTCTCAATAATCATGTGCATGTGTATGTTTAGTCCCATCTTCCTAGGATCTAAGAGGATAGTATACATTCTGATAACTCCTTCATCTTCTAGCTTTTTTATTCTCCTTCTTGTTGCTACATCGCTTATGTTTAGAGCATGTGCTACCTCTGTCGTCGTTATCCTTGAATTCTGAACGAGTATATCAACTATTTTCTTGTCTTTATCGCTTAGGTTGGTCTCTTCTACCATACCTACGTTAAATTTCATACGTTTAACGGTAGCCAAGTTCGGTACCCCATAAGGGGTGTTAACATTATTCCTTAATTTGTTTTTGTCTAGTCTCAAGTTCTAATTCAGTTGAAACTTTATTGTCATTCAAAAAGCGAACTGGAATGTGTGATGGTGTTTTCAAGCCCTGAACATAAAATCTCATGAATTAACATACATAATGTTCTTTTACGAAACTTCATAGATGGAATATTAAGCACAACCACTTAATTACACGTAGCTACCAATGCTATGTGGGGATGACATAATGCCGGAGGAGATGGACTACATTGAACCAGAAGAGGACAAAGCTGTTGTGAACAGTATAGCCGAGATTAACCTAATAGAAACCTTGATATACATGTCAAACCTATTATTAGATGAAATAAGAGAATCAATCGGCATACTAGAAAAACCAATTATTAGAATGGATGATATCGCTAATGTAAGGAAGCTTAAAGAGAAAATAGAGGAGCAAAAGGAACGTGCTATGGAATATTTGGTCAGGTTACCAGCAGGTCTTATAATGAAGGACACCTTCGGTCCATTAATACTAGGTCTTACAAATGTGTCACAATACGTGGATGGTTCCATGTACAGGCTAGGTCTACTTGCCGAAAAGAATAAAGTAGGAAATAAGCTTAGTAATGTTACAAAAAGGCTTCTATCTCTGCTCTATGATCAGATAGATTATCTCAATAAGGCCATTAAGGTTATACAAAGAGATCCATTTAGAGCATTAAAAATGATAAAGGAAAGTATATATCTTGAGGACAAGGTAGATAAAGAATACCGTTCTAACCTTTACGATGTACTGAGTGAAAGTAAGACACCGGCATGTGCTATACTAACATGGGAAATATTAGGGAATCTGGAGGATGCATCCGACATAGCTAAAGATGCTGCCGAATACTTCAAATACTTCGTCCTCCATAAGGTGTGATAGTAATGTTTAAAGCGTATCTGATAGGAGACAGAGTAATAGTATTGGATGATGATACTGCAAAGAAACTTTATTTCGATGGATTTTATGGGAACCCTCTTCACACTCAGAAGCCGAAAAAAATAGAAGACGTAAAGGCTCCCTTGGTGTTATCACCACTCGAGACACTTTTTCTAGTAGAAAAAGAAAAATTAAAGGTGTACGACCTAAAGGGCAACGAATTAAGCTTCGAGGAGTTACTAAAAGTTTGGAAAGACGTACCAAGACTCATGGAGAAGTACATAGTGTATAAAGAACTAAGGGAAAGAGGCTTCGTTGTACGTTCGGGACTTAAATATGGGGCCGACTTCAGCGCATATGAATTCGGTCCTGGTATAGATCATGCTCCTTATGTAGTTGATGTTGTAACATCTGATGAAGAAATAGAATCAACGAAACTCATAAAAGCCGGTAGAGTAGCACACGGTGTTAGAAAGAAGTTTATAATGGCAGTAGTTAAGGATAAAACCACCCGCTATGTCATGTTCAAATGGTACTTACCATAACGACATGATTAGTGAGGTGTGTTAGTCTTGAGCTATGGCGGTAGAGGTGGAGGAAGGAGGGGGAGAGGCGGAAGACCTAAGCAACCGAGACCCATAGGTGAGATGTGTAGTCCTACATGCCCATTCTTTAGATGTTCACAGAACGCACTCATGTACACCAAAAAGTACTCCCACGGACGTATGATAACAGTCGTGATGTGCCGGCTCGTCGGTGATCGCTGTATAGGCTATCGTTGCCAGTACGCGTACTGCGAAAAAAGATACCTATTACCGGACGGCAGATGTGCGTGGGCGCTGAAGAAGAAGGAAGGCGAAAGCGACGAAAAATTCATTGAGGATATAAAAGAGGAAGAGAAGGAATATAAAAAGATAAAGAGGGTTGCGAAGGACCTTGACGACTTCATATAGCGTCCGTTATGAACATGTTTGGGTTCGCTATGGTGAACATATAGCACTTGAAGACATAACATTCAATGTACCTAAAGGTGATTTTCTAGTAGTGATGGGACCTAATGGAGCCGGTAAAAGTACATTATTGAAAACAACTTTGGCATTAGTGCCACTATGGAGAGGCCGTATTGAAGTCTTGGGCAGAGACCCTTACCGAGATAAGAGCGTCTTGCGGAAAGTGGGTTATGTGCCACAAAGGGAACGAGTAAATGAGAACGTTCCATTACGAGCAATAGATGTTGTACTGATGGGCTTCATGAATGGTATAAGGCCCTTGATAAACAAAGAGAAGTACATAGAGAAGGCATTCGGCGTTCTAAGAGAGATGGGACTAGAAGGAGTGGCTTACAAACTGTATTCCGAACTCTCTGGAGGTCAAAAGCAACGTGTCTTGATAGCCAGAGCTATAGTCGGGAATCCAGAAGTACTTTTACTCGATGAACCGTTCTCTGCATTGGATGTACACAGTTCACGTCTTGTCGCCAATTCCCTTAAGAAGCTTAATGATAAAGGCAAAACAATAATTTTGGTAACGCATGATTTTGCTCCAGTAGCCAACTACGCGAAGCGCGTCGCTTTACTCAACAAGAGAGTTATAGCAATAGGTAGACCAACGGAAGTATTTACCCCAGAGAACATAGAGAAGACCTATGGTGTAAGAGCGCCGATAGCTATTGCTGGAGGTATTTGTATTCCTATACTTGGTGATCAACATGAACGTTAGCTACTTAGTAGCATCGTTGGTAACCTTTGCTATATTGCTTCAGCTATCAAAACATTTGAGGGCTACAAAGTCCGTGTTTATAATTCCTTCCTCGGCGGACCTCGCTATTTCAGTCTCACTCTTGTCGATACTTCTTTTTTCAAAGATTTCGATTTTCTTTATTATACTTATGAGTGTGCTAATAAGTTACGGATTAACAAAAGCGAGTCATATATCCCATGGTCCTCTTCTGTTAAAAGTTATAGGGTATACTATAGTCCTATTAATTATACCGTATATTAGCTATGAGACATACTCCTACGTTGAGTCACTCGTTACTGGTTTCCTTTACTTGACACCACAGACAATTGATTTGATAGGAATAGATCTCGTACTTCTGGTGATCTTCTTATTGTTTAATGATACTATCACATACTCTGTATTTGATACAGAGTTTGCTAAGATAGCTGGGTTAAGACCAGAGATATGGATATCAACGATTGTTTTTGGCTCAGTTATTATCGGTTTCACCATGACTTTCATGTACGGCTTCTTGATAGCTCATGTGATGGCTTTATCGGCAACAAATATAAAGAATAAACGAATAGGTATGCTAGTATTCACCATGGCTATGGCAATACTATCAATAAATATTCCAGCTGCGTTAGCTGCTGCACTGGGTTCGGTAATTGCGACAGTTGTTGACAAAGTGCTATTATTGCGAAAGACAAGCTCGTTCAAGATGTCCAAAATGTGACAGGCCTTTATGCGAGCTCCACTCAAATTGTCCAGCTTGTGAGCGAGGTACATGTCAAATTTGCAGAAGTAGGTTGGCTGTAACTAGGTGTTATGTCTGTGGCAGGCTAGTTTGTCGCAAATGTAGTTATGAGGTTCAGCCGGGTATAAGGGTCTGTTCACATTGTTTCCGATACTGGAAGGTTAAACTCGAGATCATTAGAAAAGAGGCTGTAAGCATGTATAGACGGTGGTATTCTGAAACTCTTAATCGTTGGTTGCGGGGGTCTAGGTAGTTGGAGTGCTCTGGGGTTAGCAAAGGAAGGAATAAGGGAGATAACGTTAGTGGATCCAGACAAAGTAGAAGAGAGGAACTTGAGAACACAAGTGTATGATCCTGAGGATATAGGTAAATACAAGGCTGTTGCATTAGCAGAGAAACTTAAGCCTTATTCTAAGGTTAATTTCTATATTAAAAGAATAGAGGAAATAATAGATGAATTACCGAATTATGATTTAGCATTAGCACTAACTGATAACATAGAAAGCAGATTGGTTGTCGAGAGAAGGTATAAGACACTACATGCAATGGTTCAGCCAACCCACGGCATCCTTATGATGACAACTAGGAGATCTAGGTTGGCTAACATAATGAAAAGTGGTAGGTATAGGGGTAATCAAGAATTATCGATGATTATGATGGTAGTATCAATAGTTATAAATGAGACTCTAAAATACTTGAAATATAAAAAAAGTAACATAGAGGGTAAGCTGATGATTGTGAGCCCATATAAATTTGAGATCATTGAGCTTGAAGGGTTGTGAACATTGATGCACTTGATCTTGCTATGGCAGTTTAATGCCGGTTGGATGGTGAAGTATATAAGTC
>JALWJF010000038.1 GCA_027081755.1 Desulfurococcales archaeon
TTCAAGAGCTTGTTAACAATTGTTTTTGTAAAGTCAGGGTCAATCATCAGCTTGTAAGCAATTGCGCTAATTAGCTTGTCTCCTTTTCCTTCCATTATTTCCTTGGCGAGTTGGTCTGAAAGGGACAAATTGGTGTCCCCATTGTTTCATTAACCCTGATAATAAAAGGAGGGGTCCTCGAAAACGTGAACTAGACAAGTAGATGGATAGACTTCCTAGTCTCTGATATACTCGTCGAACTGACTCGAACCCTTTTGATGGACTTTAGGTAAAGCGATAACCATTACGCTATAGAGCTATTGTTCTAGTATAGTTTACAATGCTGTGCAGGGTTTGGTCTTGGGACTGGCATTCAAGGACGTAGTAATAAACGGTAAGAAATACAAGACATTAATCGATACTGGTTTCAATGGCGAGGTCTTGGTATTTCCCTAACGAAAGAAATAGGTCTTAAAGTACTCGAAGAGAAGGAGAGGACCACAGTAGACAGGAAGAAAGTAAAGGTAGGGATAGCTAAGGTCAAGATCGACGATGACGAAGGCTACATGTTCGTGAAAGAGGTTGAAGGGTTACCTGGACGTCCTGATAGGAATCCAAGCATTGGAGAGGTTAGGATACTACGTCGATCCAAAAGACAGAACCATAAAGAAGATAGGGCTCCTCGCCGTTTAAGTAGATAAGGCTTATGAGGTAGATCTTCTTTTAGTTCCAACAGACCAAGTACCATCGTTCATGGTATCCTCGACCAATACCCGAAGGCTCATGGTCATGGTAAGGAGAGCATTATCACGAGACTATTTATTGTCCTAGACGTGAATTTACGGAAGGGAACTACAGTAATGGAAACGATCCTGGTAGGAGGTCTAGGCGGCGGTGACAGTGGAGGAGCCTTGCCGATAGCCTTACAGCTGAACAAGCTGGGCTTCAAAGTCGTAATCGCTTCGTTCGTTGGGGCTAGAGAGAGGGACATACATGGGGCTAGAAAGGTTACTAACGCTTTGCTCGAAATAGCTCCAAGTTCCTCGTCTCCTAGCGTGAGGTTCTTTGAACCCGCGATGGCTTCGTTAGGCTACAAGACTTACTGCATTTGCTTGAGAGAGTCGAGAAACGTAGTGATGGAAGCAATGAAGTGGCTCATTGATAAGTACAAACCGAAAGCGACGATCCATGTGGACATGGGCGGCGACTCGCTTCTCTTCGGCGATGAACCTTACCTAGGGAGCTGGGAAGAGGACATGCTCGCATTGAGCATCTTAGCTAAAATAAAGAAGAGAGGTCTAATAAAGACTTACTTGGCCGTCGGCGTTCTAGGAGGGGAAGAAGGTGGCAAAATACCCCAGCAATACTTAGCAGAAAATTTAGTAACGTTAATGCGCGATGGAGCGTACTATGGCTACTTCGTTCCGGAAGGTAGGCTCAAAGAGCAAACCCTAGAGAAACTGTCCAAACTCTTAACGATCAGTCAATCGACCATGCTGAGCCTCTACTTGGACTCTTTGAGAGGCTTCGTCGGAATGAAGGAATATCACGTGCTTTATCTGCAGGGGAAGTATGCGGTCAAGGACTACTACAAGTACCACTTCTTCTTTGATACAGAGAAGGTATGTAGGAGGAGCAAGCTCTGCCGACAAGCGATGAGACAAAAAAAGCTTGGGCAAGAGGGAAGTGAGGAGGAAGCCCTCCTTAAGGTTGGAGGATGTAATAAAGGATATGTTGAAGAGAAAGGTAAACTTGAGGGAGCTTCTATCGTAAAGCCAACAACTTCACTCACGTTAGCGCGTTCCGGTTTCCATTCGATCTAGTGCCCTATTACCCTCGACACTTCGTTTGCCAGCCTCTCGACCCTTTCCATAGCCTTCTTCACGTCTTCCTCGTTACACCACCCTTCATAGAAACAAACGTGCATCTCCGTAGCCCTTCCCCAAGCGTCGCCCACCCAATCTCCCATCTCCTTCTCCATCTTCCTCTTGTACTCCCAAAGCTCTCCGTGTGAAGCTAACCTCTTCCCTTCTTTCCAATACGCATAGGCTTTAACGGCTAAAGCAGCAGAACCCCAAACCTTCTCAGCAGCTTGCCTTACATTTCCTTTTTCAAGTTCCTCCTTTGCTTCTTCGAGGAGTTCCTTTGAGGCTTTGCTGTACTCTTTTGCCTTCTCTTGAGGATCTAGGTCTTGAGTTAGGAGCTCAATGAGGTATTCCTCTGGGGTCATGTCGCGTTTCCTAGCTTCTTCTTCGAGTCTCTTGGCGATTGGGCCTTTGAGGATTAGCTCGGACATTGTTCAAACCCCTCTGAGCACAAGACCGAACTTCCTAGATTAAAGTTTATATTTTTATTAGAGTCTTTTGAAGCGTTCATGCCTTTAAGGAAGGGTTGTAACTACCTTACCCAGACCTCTTCTCTTACCTTAGTAGAGCTCTATTATCAGTCTGGTCTTTCTCATTCTTCTCGATTGCCGAGTCTCCGTAGTCCAGTGCTTAACGATCCGAACCCTTCTTCTCTGCTTACACATCGCTGAAAGCAAATTGGTTGAACTAAAAATCAACTTTTCCAAAGTGGTTGATCTTGAGTTCAATTTTTGAGGTAATAGCTTTTCTTTGACCTTCTTTAGAAATGGAATTTTTGTGATTCTCTTTCCATGTGGAGCCCTCCATTGAAGTAAGAACTTCGTAAAACTTCTTGCAACCTTGATTTAACGCGTTGACCACCCACCTTTGTAAGATCTTGGGCATTACAACCGGTGTTATCTATTACTAGCAATGATGCGAAATTTATACAAGAACTTTGAGCGGTCTGGAAACTTCCAAAAAGGTCTTCGCTGGAATGCAATTAGTGAAATAGTACAAAGAAGCCTTGAGGGATGATCAATGAAGAAATGGGTTCCTCTGGCTTTGTTCGTCCTCACGTTAACCCTTTCTTGGGCCTCTCCCCTTGGTGGAACCCTTGGCAGTACTCGCTAAGCGCCTTGGGAAGCTCTTCCAACGGAGTTGCTGGTGCGATATTTAATGGTGGCTTGGCCCTAACTTCTTATACGATTTCAAAGCTTGAGGTAAGCTCATTTCAAAACATAATACAGATAATAGCGATCTTGACGGCTTTAGTGGCTGCAATAAACATAGACTTTGGAATAGCTCACTTCTTAGTAGCTACGCTTTTATTCTTAGCACTCTACACTTACGTCCTACTTCATGGAGACGTTGTGGCTTACGTGGGTACGGCCTCCTCATTAGGCCTCTGGCTTTCTCATTGGACCTTGGGAATACCTCCCGGGATAGCCTTGCCGGAGCTTAGCGCAATAGCTTTGGCTTTCCTATACCTCTTGAGGGACGTCAAGTGAGTTAGCTTTGTTGTCCTTTTATCTCCTTTATTCCGTATACCAAGCTCAGCAAGCTCACTACAACGTATAGCACCCACACCAGCGCGTAAAGTGCTACAGAGTACCACACAAGCCACGTTTCGTTCGGATGATGCATGTACAAGTGGGCAGTAGCAATTACGTAAGCCGCCAGAGGGAACACTGAAGCGTACCAGCTCGTAGCAAACCTTAACTGCTTAGTCTTCCAGTAGTGCAAGGTCACTACTATTACTACTGGTAGCAGAAGGCCCGCTAAGCCCCAGAAGGTGTAGTAGATCATGTCGTAGAGTGTGAGCATAACCTTTAGCAACGGGCTATGCTTCATTAACATCATGTGGAAGGCCCTAGGCCCTAAGCCCAGCAATGCCTCATAAGATAGCGCTGCAACCGACGGAGGGGCGAAGTTGATCCAAGCAGTGGCCCACACTTGACTGGGCGGAGGGCTGTGGAACAGAGATCTGTAGATCCATATACTGAACAGTGCTATCCACATTATAACTCCAGTTCCTAAGTAAATGCCTAATAAGGCCTTTGACACCCACGGAAACATCGAGCCGACGAACGGTACCAAGACGTTGCCTACAGCTGGCATGTACCAGCCGGCGTTCATCATGTGTACCTCTAAACCGGGGTGGACGATAAACGCATATGTTATTATTATGAAGAATATGGTGTGTATTATTGTTCCTATGATGAAGAGCCAATAAGCGACTTGAACGTTATGAAATACCAAGCCCCAGTCTATTGCTAACACCATCGTTGCTATTCCTATTACCGTCATCATTGGTCCTTTCATAGGATCCATCAGTTCTTTGATAAACTGTCCCCTTACCAACAATACCCTTATTGTATACAATATAGCTATAATTACAAACACTATCGTGTTTATAGCGCTTATGACCTTGGTAATCATCATTAATGATATGAATCTTGTAATGGCTGCTATAGCAAAAGTGCTGAGAGCGATAGCTGAAGTTGCAAGGTTGAAAGAGAACCAAGTAACGCTCATGTTTCTTAATCGTTCGAACATGATCTTATCACCGCTACAGACCAGTCCACAAGCATTTTTTTCCAGATTTCTTCTCGATCTCTTATATAGTAATAACTGGCTCAAGCTTTTAATGTTCTGAGGGTTCTCGGTGTAAACACTCTACGTTTCAGAGTCCGTCTGGGCATTGACCGGCAAGGCTCTGGGTACCAACACCTCTTAAAACGAACCTCAACGCCTTTGCGGTTCTTGGACTGAACTTGGCCATTTTAATTAGAAAAGACTTAAGTTGATTGGATATGCCTCACTCTCGACTTATTTACATATCCGAGTGTTCCTCAATAGTGTGGCCGGAATATGTAAGAACAGCTGTACGTGCCCTTAGGTACTTAAGCCTTCAACTCAATTCGAGCCTCCTCCTTACCTAAAAACACATAATACAAGCGCTTCATAGTACTAATGATAAAGGTTTTGGGGATCCATGCTATTTACGCGGGAAGAAGAGGGGAACGTAAGGGTCTAGCCAATAGGGGATTTTTCAGCGCCTAAGTTGAGTATCTGGATATTATTAGGGCATCTTCTTGAAGAACAACTCCTATCCGGACCCGGTAGGAGTGGTATACTTGTCCTTGGTCCAAGTCCGATAACGATTCAAAAGCTCTCAAAGCATCCATGCTCTCTTTAAAGCCAATGATATCCGGGATAGTCATCCTGAGGGCTATTAGCGTAGAAACTTGACTGAGTATATCGGTACATAAACCTAGACTCTTGAAAAATACTAATACTAACCAAACCCCTTCCCATTCTTAGTAGAGCGGTTAGTACCCTCCTTGCTATTTGGGGCTCTTGTTAACGCAAAGCCTCCCATGCAATCTTCGTAACATTGGTCTCTCACGTCCAAGGTATAAACGCATTCCACCTTGTTAATTACTTTCTTTGTAACCATTGATCTTCATCAACAAAATTTTCGCTTAAGCCAGTATACGACAGCACGCTTTTAATGACCTACTTTTACTGAGTAGACTTTAGAGATGTAGAGAATGAGGAGCTGTAGCAAGGAGTTATGTCTAACCGGTTACGGCCTCTTCCTTTCCTCATCTTTAAAGACCAAGTTTGGGTTTTTGGTTATCGCTAATAGGGATGCCATCTCAATGATAGAGATGAGCACTTGTCTCTTTTAGGGGAATAAGGTAAGAGCCCCTCTTCGCCTTCAGATATACTTTCCGAGCCTATGAAAAACCGTGCAGAAATCTTCTTTTAGGAGAGCTATGTCGGAGTATATGTCTTCAATAGATCGTTTGCTCTATATTTAAAATGGATCCCGTCAGTATCTTTTCATTCGATCCAGAACCTTAAAAATATCGTTGAAAGGATTCTTTAAGTATCTAGAGGATAACCCATATATGTCCATAGTCAAAATATAATAATACTTAGTTCGCGACTAGTCAACCCTCCCAAGTCTAAACCCCATTGGGTGTAAAGTCATGGTAAAGGTGAAACTACGGCATTAAATTGAAGGTGCTTTATCAAGCCAATGAAGTCCGCCTCTTGGCGGACAGAGGCTCAAAATAATATGATGGATATACCGATGAAGAACAAGAAGGCTGAGTACGCCATCTTTAGTGTGTTAGATGGACTTCTCTTCATTATCTTAGCCCCAAGGAAAGAACCCAAAACCATGAAAGGTATGAAGGAAAGTGCAACGCTGACAGAACAGAAGCCGTATAACAACTTCTCAAGAGCAGCAGTCCCAGCCACTATGGGCGTAGCGGTCACGGTAGCCTTTATAGCGTCCTTAGTTCTCACGTTAAACAACGCTATCAATAGGGGGATGGCCAACGAAGCGCCGCCCTTCCCCACAAGGGCCGAGTAAATACCCATTAAAGCACCAGTAATTATCAACATCTTAAGGGTCGGCTCTCTATAGCCATCAACTTTGAACCATAGTAAAAATGACAAAATTACGAAGACGCTGCCCACTACGTACTTTAGTAGCCCAGCATTGGCTAACCTTATGAATATAAAGTTTCCTATAACGGTAGTAAGGGCTCCGCTTATGCCCATTAAAGTGCCCTTCCAATTGGTGGTCTTCTGGGACGCATGTACCAACATCGCAATGAAAGAGTTGAAAGACACTATAAGCAAATTTGTGCCTATAGCAATAGGTAGGGGCAATTTCAACATAAATATTAGGAAAGGAATTGTTATCGCTCCGCCTCCTACTCCAAACGTTCCCGCCAACAGACCAGCTAAGAAGCCGGCAATTACTATCAAATAGAACAATTAGATCATCTCATTTGGGGGACGCATACCGTGCTTATCTACATTCAGCCCCGAAAGTCCCATCCACTGAAAAGCATCTTTGTGCTAGAGTGCGGTGGGCAGAACCTTGCGCGTAACAATACTCTCAGATGTATATGCCGGAATACCCTTCCAGCTCATAGCTGGAGTGAAGGCAGAATATGGCTTCTCCGCCTACATTGAAAGCTCCAAGCTCAACATACTTTTCGACACGGGTTTGAGCGGTGATGTAGCCTTAGAGAATGCCGAAAAGTTAGGGATATGTCTGTGCCCAGATTATATAGTGTTGAGCCACGGTCATTCTGACCATACTGGGGGCTTACCCAAAGTCTTAGAGAAGTTCAAGGTACCAGTGGTCGCTCACCCAGAGGCATTCGAGCCCAAGTTCGCCATGGTCAACGGAGTTCTAAAGGAAATAGGTATGCCATTGAGCAGACCCGAAATAGAGAATAAAGTAAGAGTGATAAGCACTAGGGTCCCCTTAAAGCTCTCTGAAGAAGTGTGGTTCTCCGGAGAAATACCTAGGAAGTGGGGTCCTTCGCATACTGGTCTGGTATACAAGGTAGACCCGGAAAGGGGAGCAATCCAGGATGAAGTTAAAGACGATTCGGCTCTGTACATAAAAACTCCCAAGGGTCTCTTCGTAGTTACTGGATGCGGTCATGCGGGAGTGGAAAACATTGTCGAATACGGATTACAAGTCACTGGTGAGAGCAAGCTCTATGGAATACTTGGAGGCTTGCACTTGCTAGGGGCCAGCGAAGAGAGGGTCAAAGATGTTGCTAAGTACTTGGCTTCAAAGAATCCAGAAATAGTGGTACCAACTCACTGTACTGGCCAAAGGGCCCAGTACTTGCTCGCTAAAGAGTTGGGAGATGCTTATAGGGAAGGCGGACCGGGAGTGAGTGTGGAACTACCATAAAAGCTCATTTATAGAGTTCATTACCACCCTTAATTATCCCCCAACCGGCCAGCCTCCACCTTCCTTGTATTCTCCGGTTAAACGCAGCCCTGGCTCCAGGCCAAGCAGCTACGGGCCTTTGAAGCTTTACAGTCACCTCATCCTTGGTCAAGTCCGTTATCACGCCTATAGTTATGTTAGTACCGACTGTTAGCATTAGCACCTCACCCTTTCTTAGGGGCGTCATTTTCATCTCGCCTCTGAAGCCAACAACTCTCTCCAGCAAGTGATATTCCATGGTTATCTCGTTGTACACAGGAGGTAATGATCCGGGAACTCCTAACACGCTGCCCACCAAAGCGTCTGCCTTAGTCACGGAAGGGTCTAACCTAGTGCCCACTGCCACCAAGCCTCCGGGCTTAGCTTCCTCAACCTCTATCTTGCCGAATCTCAAGCCGACCACTTCGCTCTCTAAGGGCACGTACTCTACCTTCGTTCCGCTCCTAACGGCATAACCGGGTCTTATCTCTATCTTGTCACCAACTCTCAACACTCCTCTGATCAAAGATCCTCCGACAACTCCTCCTACGAGCTTCTCCGGAGGGGTTCCGGGCTTGTTCACGTCGAAGCTCCTCGCTATCCACATTAAAGGAGGAGAGTCTAGGTCCCTCGGAGGGGTCGGTATTTCCTCTTGGATAGCTTCCAGCAAGGCGTCTATGTTGGCCTTGTGCAACGCGCTAACGGGAATTATTACTGCATCTTCCGCCCAAGTGCCCTCCAAGAACCTCTTGATCTGCTGATAGTTCTTTAGGGCTTGGTCCTTAGTGACAACGTCTATCTTGTTCTGGACCACTACTAGCTTCCTAACTCCAACTATGTCCAAGGCCATGAAGTGCTCTCTTGTCTGTGGTTGTGGACAAGGCTCGTTGGCGGCTATGACCAACAAGGCTCCGTCCATTAGAGAAGAGCCCGAAAGCATGGTAGCCATTAGGATCTCGTGGCCCGGGGCATCGACGTAGGAGACCCTCCTTTGCAATACGGGCTCACTGTCCTTTGGACACCTAGGACACTTGGGCTCTGGGGAATAAGCATCTGGCTCCGGACAGTTGGTGCACTTGTAAATGTCGCCGTCCGCATAACCCAACTTTATAGTCATTCCTCTCTTCAGCTCCTCACTGTGTCTAGCTGTCCATACGCCGGTTAGAGCTTGTACTAGCGTAGTCTTTCCGTGATCAACGTGTCCTACGACACCTATGTTAACTTCGGGCTGAACCTCCCTCTCGCTCACGTCATTTCCCCCGGCATGCCACTGAAGCAAGAGTTAAGACTTACTCCCCTTCGTGTTACTCAGATAGTACTAAGTTCCTTATTTTAGTGTTGCAAGAGTAACTACTCTTTCCAGCGGGGGCTCAAATGAGGTTTGTGGCCAGGGCCTACAAGGACAGAAACGAGGTCATAATAGTTAGGGAGGACGGTAAAGTTAAGACTGTAAGCTACTTACATTGGGTAGCATACTTGAACAAGTGCTTAAACGGAAACTTCGCATACTTGTGTAGGAGATCTCTAATAGTAGGCTATGGTAACCTCTGGGTCGGCATAGTGAGGGATAGAGAGGTAATGCCGGAGGACTTGGAGGAACTCAAGGGTATAGTTGACTACTTCAACATACCCGAGTTCGCCTTCGACGAAGCGGTAGCACTCATGTATTCTAGGGACTCCCTCTTCGACTTGTCTTGTGCCGGCTGTGAAGCAGGTAAAGAAGTTCTCCAAGCTTCTGAGGCGACAGTTTGAACAGATGTGTATAATGCTTAGTGTCGCTTGAGCCGAAGCCCTTCACGGCTGGTTCTAAGGACGTTGAAACTAGCTCATAAAGCTCGTCCTCGGTCATGCCCGGAAATAAGAAGGCTGCTAACGGCTTCCCGTTTGAGGTTAAGTAATCGATGTGCCACCTAGGCTTGGAAAAGGTCCTTAGCAAGTGCCTTCTGGTCCTAGCGTAAAGTCCCCCAGGTCCCCACGCGGAGCCAACATATGCATATAGACCCTCTTCCAAATCCCAGCGTTTCAGAGGCCTTTCGAGTTTGACTATGAGTAAATACGCGCCCTTCCATTTAAACAAAATAGCTCCCCACTGTAGTAAAACTTAGGAAAGAAGAAAAGTAAGAGGTGGTATATATTGGTTAATTTAGTTATTGTGAATTCGTACGACTATGACGGTGTTATTAGAGGTTTCGTTCCACTTACTTTTACTACTCCGTACTTCTTTGATGCCACCACCAGATACTACGTTTTCGCTAAAGACTTTCCAAGGGCCATGAGGTGCAAGTTGCCCTACCCAATAGTAGGTGGTATAAAGGAGAAGAATGCAGAAGAATTAAAGTTGGAATTTAAAGACTCCACTGTATATCCTGGTATTCCCGTAAAGGAGACGGTTTCGAAGACGGGAAAGGTTTACAAGATTTGTACGGATTGTGTACCGTGGGGCTATATATTCGCATTTGTATTGAAGGATTCAAAAAATATGACGATATTTCCGAAGAGAGGGAGTGTAAGCTTACTGAACAAGGTTCTGTCTCCAGAGGGAGGAATTGAGGTAGCAGTGAAAGTATCTGCGAAGAGCACGTTCTACCTACTACAACACGACGGAATAGATGGAGAAGCATACTTGCTCCAATGGGAAGGATATGGGCTCCGGGGTAAACTCGAGGCGTCACCAATAGGCTGAAAGTTTTATAGTAACCGTCTGAGCATGTTATTTCAAAACTTACGTTATCTTTTCGGTGATACGTTGGACTTGGTGAGAGAGGCTTACTCCCTATTGTTTGAATGGCATTTAGAGCATGCAGATTCGATAAGAGTTAGGAATGAAGAGACCTTCAAATACATGGACCTAGTGACTAGCCTACCCTTACCAACGGAGGCCAAACTAGAAGATATGGTGTGTTTCTTCTTGCATCAAGTTATGGGTTTAGCTAAATGGACCTACTTCGAAAAGCTCGAAGTACCCGGCAGAGACGGGGCAGTGAACTTGGGCGACGTAGCGCGTATAGCCTTAAGGTTCATCGCCAGCAACGGTCTAGATCCATTCCTTGTTGCAAAGAAGAGTGCCCTCTGCAACCGTTTCCCATTGGGGTTGAACGTCGTCGAAATTTAACTGTGAGAACTTTGGTATGTTATGGGCAAAGGCCATGGAGCCTTTAGTTTCGGTGATAATGGGATCTAAGAGCGACGAACATATAGCCAAAAAAGTTGAAGAAGTATTAAAAGAGTATTGTGTTCCATATGAAATAAAGGTGATCTCTGCGCATCGTCAGCCTAAGGAGCTAGATAAATATTTAGAGCAAAGTAAGAAGTACGTGAAAGTATACATCGCCATAGCTGGCCTCTCTGCAGCACTACCCGGCGTTATAGCGTCCAGAGTAGAACAGCCGGTAATAGGGGTTCCGGTTGAGGTTAAGCTCTTGGGCTTAGATGCGTTGCTAAGCATGGTACAAATGCCCCCGGGCGTTCCCGTGGCTGTAGTGGGCATCGATAATGGTAAGAACGCCGCTCACTTAGCAATTAGGATACTGAAACTGACGGGGTTTAAGCCTTGCAAGTGATTTGGGAGGCAGAAGCCAAAGACGGGGCTGCGAGGGCTGGAAAGCTAAGGATTGGTGGAGTTAGTGTTGAAACGCCCACGTTATTGGTTGTGGTAGATCCCAACCCTAAGAAACAGCTGGTCCCTTTAGAAGAGATAAAGAGAATGGGTATAAAGATAATTATGACCTCATCTTTTATAGCTAAGAGAAAGGTTGGAAAAGTAAATTTAAAGGAATACTTGGGTTGGGACGGAATCTTGTATACGGACTCGGGCACGTATCAAGCCTACAGCAGAGGGGTTAGAGTAGATCCCATAGAGTCTGTCAAATATCAGGAAGAAGTCGGTGTTGACATAGTTACCCCGGTAGACTTATTCAGTTTGCCTCAAGATAGCAAAGAGGTAGCTGCGGAAAAGGCATTGAAGAGCCTAGAAAGGTGGAAGAATGCCAGAGAGCTCGTTAAGAGGCCCGTCTCCGCCCCCATTCAAGGAGGAATATATCCAGACGTTAGAGGTATGATCACAAACCTCTATATTAGAGAAGGAGCAGAACTCCTAGCTATAGGCGGAATAGTACCCTTAATGACAAACTATGAGTTCTCAAAGCTAGTTGACGTAATAGTTCCGGTAGTCTCGGCGAGACCTCCAGAAAGGGTTGTCCACGCCTTTGGTGCTGGTCATCCGCTTTCATTTCCCTTGTTAGTATTCTTAGGTGTTGATCTGTTTGATTCAGCAATGTATGTCCTAGCCGCTAGGGACAAGAGATACTTAACACCGTTTGGAACTTTCAGGCTTGAAGAACTCTACAGTATGAGGGACTTCCCTTGCGATTGTCCGGCATGCTCGTCCCTTACGCCCAGAGAACTTCAAGACTTAAGTGAAGCAGAAAAGATCAGGTTCTTAGCGAGGCACAACCTATACGCAGCAGTCAATATGGTAAAGGAGATGAGGGAAAAGATATTCTATGGTACGTTTCATAAATGGGCATTGGCCTTCTTCCATACCCATCCCAAACTGTACGAAGCAGCACTAAGAGGGTTGACTGAATGGAGAGGCTATTTTGAAAGGGAGAGAAACTTCTTACCCAAGAGTCCTCCTCCAAAAGGATGCTACTTGTGCGATCTAAGTCCAGAAAAGGATCCGGGAATCGAAGGAAAAGCGAAGGCCTCAGATTTCATAAACTCATATTTGAGGAGGGGTTACAACTTAGAGGTGAGGAGGGCTAAGGTACACGGCTTGTTTTTCGAAACAGATATGGGATCGGTGAAGCTCGAAAGACCCTTATTAAGGCCGTCAAAGGAATTCCTAGCATCATCAAAGAAGGTAGTTAAGGTAAAGAGGTTATACAACATCATAAAGAAAAAAGATGTCGTTAGTGTTCCCAAATTCATGAGACCCAACCAGCCTCTGTTAGTGACTGATGGAGTCGAAAGGAGAATTGCTAAATCCCTCGTCTCGTGGGCAGAGTTTTCAATTGCTGGGGAAGAGGCTGTTATTCTCCTCTTAGAGCAGTGACGGGATCAAGCCTAGAAGCCCTGTAAGCTGGATATAGGCCAGCAATTAGAGCGGTGATGAGCGAGAAGCTGAACGCCGTTAAAAGGAGCGAAGGCGTAACGTAGGCCGTCGCGCTCTTAAAGAATGATGCTTCTACATACTTCCTAACCGTTATGCTTATCAGGTTCACATATCTGCTGACCATTCCAGCCATTACGTATCCAAGCAACATACCCAAGATTCCACCTACAACGCCGAAGCTTGTGGAGAGCAGGAGGTAGTAGAGCATTACTTGACGGGAATTGTAGCCTACAGCCTTCATTATCGCTATTTCCTTAGTCCTCTCTATAACAGTTATCATCATCGTATTTGCTATTCCAAATCCAGAGGCTATGAAGGCTATCAATGACATGGCAAACAAGAATCTTTCAGCGAATTCTGCCGTTGACAAATAGATCTTCATTATGCCTATTGGAGCGAACAAGAAGAACCCTCTTTTGCCCAAATATTCCTTAACCTCGTTGTAAACATCCATGGTGTATTTGGGGCTGTCGCTGAATATGTAGATCAAGTTATAGCCTCCAATAAAACCGGCCATTTTCAAGGTAACTATTGAGGTAAAAACAGTATCATCGGGGTTAAAGCCTACAGCAACAGTACTGACACCTATCCTCTTAAGCACAGAGACGACAGTTCCAGAAATCTTACTATTTCCAATAGATATGACCAAGTGAGAGCCTATACCTAGTCCAGTTTTTGAATAGAAAGTATAACCTACATTGAAGAGGGCCGGTGAAGAGAACATTATCTGTCCTTCCTTAGGCTGGGCACCTTTGAATACCTTGAAGAATGTATCGCTGTCCATACCTACCAAGTTAAACTTCTCAAGCCTACCGTTCACCGGTATGAATATGTTTAGTAATATTGCCCCTTTGACCTCTTTCACGTGCTTGAAATTGGTCAGCAAGTACAGATCCCCTCGGGAGAGGGTGGGGCCGCTGGAGACGGCTATCACTACATTTGGAGATAGCGAACTGAAACGGGTCTCTATATTATGTTTTAAGCCTTCTGCTTGAGATACGAAAGCTATTAATGCACCAGCTCCCACCGCTACGCTAAGTATGACTAGGAGCGCCCTTAAACCTCCGCTCTTTAAATCTTTGAACGCCATCAGAAAGAATTCACTCAACATCTATTGCTTCTCCCTCCTCTGTTGCCCTCCTTTTCCTTACAAACTTCCTTATCGAAACCAGTACGACTATTAGCACAATCAGCGCACCCACAGCTGTTAGCAAGGGATGTCTCGATATGAAGGATGTGAGCCCTTGTTCAATAACGACAGTCTTCGGCTTTATTATGACAGTAGTCGATATCTCTTTCTTGTACCTTATACCCTGATAGCTATAGCTGATGACTATCTTTATTGGGTAGGTGCCGGGCTTGGCCTCCTTTACTTTGAATAAGAATGCTATCGGAACAACGCTTTGCTGCTTTACTATTCCTACTATAACGCTTGTCGGACCTAGGGCAGATAGTTGCAAAGGCAAGTAAACCTTGGCAGTAACACCATAAGCTGGTTGATCGCCAGTGTTAGCTATGCCAAACGAGATCGTCCCCGTCATACTTGGCCTTAGGGTCTGAGGTGCTACGCTCAAGTCGGTTATACTTATCTGGGGTCCTCTGACCACCTCCACATTATAGCTGAAGGAGTCCGTGTGACCGTCATAGCTCACAGCTACGCCCACTGAGACGCTACTGCCAACGGCGCTCGGAGGAGCTGAGATTGGTACTAAGAGCTGTACGCTCTGCTTCGGTCCTAGAGCTTGTATAATGAACTTCTCTTTCTTCACCGCTATTCCATCAGCATATATAGTAACGGTTACTCCTTTGGCAGCCTTGGTGCCTATGTTACTTATTATAAACTTCAACATGCTGTTTCCTACCGGAACTTTACTCGTTAACAAGTTTACCACAACCTTAGCTTCGTTTACCGGTTTCAACTCGAATACTAAGGAACCCTCCTTTGTGTACTCGTTGCCCCACTCGTCAGAGTACTTCAACTCATAGGATATGCTGTCCCTCTTCTTGGTAAATGTCGCTTGGACGCTCAGTGTGACATTGAGCTTCAGCTCCTTCCCTGGCGGTACGTCCTTTAGTGCAAATACGTTGGGTCCCGTTATGCTGACGTATTTGCCGTTCGAAAACGTCACGGTTGGTGCTATGGCCTTGCTCTTACCCACGTTCTTAACAATTATTATTACATGGTTCGTCTTGCCAGAGGCTAAAGTAATTGGTGCATTTAGTTGAAGTAATGGAGGCAAATAGCGATGGATGCCAAAGAACAGCGAGAACGACTGTTTGCTCCCAATACATGGGCCTTCTAGAGGACCAGAACAGAAACTAACCTTGACCTTCAAGTCTTCTTTTTTCTTACTTGGGGGTATTAAGAATTCTAATTTTATCTTCTTTTCACCGTACGGCTTTAGGTTACCTAAGTAGAACTGCGTAGGAGCAACCAGATCTGGTGCATCGAACTCGAGTTTCACGCCTTTGGCCCATCCCTTGCCTATGTTCTTTATTGTTAATGTCACATTATTTATGCCAACATTTAGGAAGTTCTTGTTCGATGAAACAGTTAATATAGCAACGTAGGAGCTTGGAGCAACTAAGAGATTGTACTTGAACTCTTTTTTGAAACCGAGGCCTTGGGCGTATCCAACAATCGTTACTTCTTTACTGCCCCATGGAACGGTTACGTTTAATTGTAGACATGAACTCTGGCCAGGGGCTAATGATGGTATAAATGTCTGTGCATTTACCGGTTTGGTCACGGCCAAGGTCAAATCCTTTAACGTCTTCATCCAAACGTTCTTTACGCAAACCTTTACTCTGGATATACTTCCTTCAACCAGTATATTTGGTTTTACGTAAAATGATATTACCGGTAGATACTTGATTACATTGAACCTTAACTCATACTCCTTACCAAATGCACTTACCTTTACGACGGTTGGATTGTTAGTACCTATGACGCTTATAGTTATGGTCCCGTTGATCCTTACAACACTCGATGCTGGATTTATGGGAGAGTTAGAAGAAAAGCTCACATACCCTATGATGGGGACTGAAGATAAGAGTCGTAGAGTGACGATGTTTTGTGAATTACTGAAGATAGTTGTGGTATTTGACTTAATCTCTATATCATTAACAGTTAGTTTCTTTACCAAATCGAAGTATGGAGATGATAGTTTGAACGTTACCGTAAACGGTAGCTTGGGATTTTCAACCAAATAATTAAAGGAGCCACACTTGAGTATAATGACCTTTTCGGGAGAGGGAGTACCAGAGGAAGAGCTTATAGTCAACGTTAAGGGTATAGGGCTACAATACCTTATTTTTGAGCCATTAACTTCAAACTTTATCGGACTCTTTAGTACTTTTATTGTTATTTTCTTTAATATTGAGAACTGTGTCATAGTAAACCTTACGACTCCAGACCAAGAACCCTTCGGTAAAGGAGGTACCTTTAACTTCAGTTCCTTACTCTCTCCAGGCTTTATCACTAACCACTTCCATGTGACAACTTTACCGTTAAGGTAAAGGTATACCTTGCCGTCAAATACGGCATTACCAACGTTCGTTATCTCCAGTTCCAAGGGGTTGGGATATGACAGAGGTTTGGATTTAACGATCAATTGTGGTGCCTTAACCCTTAGAGCTATTGATGCAGTTCCTTGAACTAGTCCCTTTAGTAGCGGAGAATATCCCGTCGCCAGCAACTTTAGGTAAACCGTTGCCTTGCTAGGGATTAGATAGATTTTGGTTGTCCTACATTTCCCCGGAAGAAGCTTTCCTATAGGCGCTGTTACGTTTAGAACTAACGTATTATTGCTGGTAACTGAGATGGATGTGCCTATGAGAACTGAGCTCAATGAATTGCATGCTTTCACCTCAACATAACCTACCCTTCCCACGACTAAGTTGTAGTTGGTTACGGATAGAGGTAAGTATACTGGTATTCTCAGAGCTTGTGCTCCCAATGTAAAGAGTGTTAATGCCAACGTTAGTAGCAGTGTCTTCTTCAAGAGTTACCTTCCCGCTTAGGCTAAAACTACAGAGGTAATGAGGAGTACGGAAAGAGTGATGAGAAAAGGTTACGTTAGCGAACGATTAGTTGAAGAAACGCTAAGAGCAATAGGGTTTAATATTCTTGAGAGGAATAAGGAAATAGAAATTGATGGAAAAAAGGTAGCAGAGGTTGACATCGTCGCTGAGCCTCCTCATAAACCATACGCAATCGAAGTCAAGGCTGGAAAAGTTGACGTAAGTGCTGTCAGGCAAGCGTATGCAAACGCAAAGCTCCTAGGGGCTGTTCCTATGGTCATTGGAACTGGCTGGGCTAATGAAGAGGCTAAGCTAGTCGCAGATAAGTTGGGTGTAAAGTATTTAATGTTAAACGATCTCTTTATATGTCAAAAGGAAGAACTCTACAACACGACTAGAAGCGCCATAGAAGATGTCATATCAATACTTATAGAGAAAGTTGAGCCGGATCCCCAATCATGCGACGCTCTTGAGCACGATAAAATACCCACAGAAATTCTAAAGAAGTACGGCGTAAAAGGAATGAGAATGACGATCGCAATACTGAAGTTGTCATGTATCTTATCAAAGCTGCTCGAAAAGAGGTGAGAAAGGAAATGCCGTGTCCCGCACCATTACTACACGCGGAGGTGGACGTCGGTGGTATGTCCTTCTACATTCTTCTCTCATGTCACCGTTCAAACACATTTGAAATACCAAATATGTTGAAGTCTGCCTTAAGATACTGTAAAGACTACTTAGCGGTACCTCTGAAGTCACATGGTATAACAGCTGTAAGGTTAAACAAACAAGACAAGGTCATCGAAGCCGTCTGCAAGGGCCCAGCCCTTTGTAGGGGCATAATCAAGGTGTGGTGCAAGATGAATTACGTCTTATATCCATTCTTAACCGATATTGATATTATAAAAAACTTAAAGAATTACCTCGTGTTTAGTGGAATAAAAGGAGACTTTGTAGACGAAGGAGGAGGCTTCTTGACTGTCAGATCTAACTTAGACGTTGATATCTATAATTTAAGGACTTTGGACAAGGAGTTTGTAATTAGTGGAATAAAAGCAAAACCCCTCCTGGCCCCGCCTGGAACCTTCTTCATTGTTACATCTGATTTCAAAATAATGTACGTAAGCAAAGACAAAAGGTTAGAGGCCTTAAAGGTTGAAAATGGTTTTAGGGATGCTTCACCTTTCTTCTTTGGCTACACATTTGCATTACTTACCAAGGATAAATTAAGTGTCCACAAAAAGAGCGGAGACGAATGGGAAATTATTGATGAACTGAAAGTACCCGGAGCATACAAGGTGGAATGGGGAAGTCTAGAGGGTGAACCAGCACTAATATCATATTCTAAAGATAAAGTAGTTATAAAGAGCTTAAAAGGCGACATGGTTGTACTAAATACGAAAGGGGCTCTAAATGTCTCAGTTTCCCTAAATACTGAGACAGTAATTCTGAGTTACCCCTCTGAAGTCAAAGTGCTTAACCTTTACACTGGTGAGGAAGAGACCAACTTGAAGATAAGGGGGATTAAAAGGATATCGTGGAGCTTGTACTCGGACTTCGCTGCCCTATGCTCTGATGAAATGTGTTGGATCTTTTCAAATTTAGCAAAATCGTTAGTTGTTGCCAAGAAAATATCAAACGTAAAGGATATTGCTTGGGGAAGTAGCACCTACAACTTATACATGGCCAGAGGCAATAAGATGAGCATTATCTTCTTCAATCCGCATGGTGTGAGGACTTGGAGATTAATAGTTCGTCGCCCCATTCCGCGAGAAATCTAGTCATCGCTTGGGATATATCCGTTATACCTTCCTTCTCCCTTTCAGCAATATCGAGGGCCATCCTTAGGGCTAGCTCTATCTCGCCGCGCTTGATGAGCTCTACGACTGGCTTCTGGAGCATGACGTACCAATATAGGCCCACCCTTCTCTTCGGGTCATCTATTTTCTTCTTTAACAGTTCCTTAAATTTAGTTGCAAATTTATCTATGTTCTTCCAGAATTCATTTCTCTCCAAGCACTCCTTTACTATTCTCAAAGCTAGATGTGCAGAGACGCCCGAAGCGCCTTCGCTGGTGACAGCGACCCTTATGCCTCCGATCTTTGTCTCAAAGGGCACATGAACGTCACTCCTAGCAGCGTTCGTTGCATCATTAACTAACTTCCCCATTTCATTGGCCACCTCAAATATTGCATCGTTTAGTGTTTTGGACGAAGTGGCTATAACTACTAAATCAGCATCCTTTATTAGCTCTCTTATTTCATCCTTGCTCTTTATTTCCTTTTTCACCAGTTCTATATCACTCCATTCGAGTTCTTTAGTAAATTTAGTAGCGACCACTCTCACTCTAGCGCCGGCACCTCTAAACTTAAGTGCTCTTCTAGTGCCTACGCTCCCCCCACCGAAGACTACGACCAACCACTTCGATGGATCTATAAATAGAGGAATTCTCAAATCACTCTCCTCCTTCTAGGGGTATTATAGGGGTTCTAAATTTGAGACGGGCGGGTCTGAGTTTTGTTAAAGATATGTGGTATTACGAATGTTGAAGATGCTTCCTTGGCCGTTGAATATGGAGCTAGTTACATTGGTATGATCATTGATGCACGCTCACCCAGGCTAATAGATTCTAGAGTTGCAAGGGATATCGTTTCCGTTTTACCGAAACACGTCAAGGCAGTGGGCGTGGTTGATGCGAGGAAAAAGCTCGACATGGACAAAATATTGAACTCCAATGTTAACGTAGTCCAACTCCATTGGGCTTTTCCGGAAGCTTATTTCAGAGCCAAAGATACCTTGGATCATTACTCTATATCAGTAGCAATAGCTATTGATGAACTAAAGTTATGGCCAAAAATAGATGTGGAATATATCTTGATCGACGTAAAAAGCGTCGAAGGAAAGTTAATAGCGTGGGGTTTCAGAGATAAAGGCTTGTTAGGCGTTGCTGGGAAGATCACCCCAGAGAACGTTAGAGAGGTCGTAGAACTCACAAAGCCTGAGCTAGTCGACATAAGCAGTGGAATAGAATTAAAGCCCGGTAAGAAGGACCCATCCAAGCTCAAGGCATTAATTGAGGCGTTGGGACTATGAGGTGCGAAAGAGTACCAATAAATGCTCTTCCGAGTCCGGACGATCTCTTCTCGAGCGTTGAAGAGGGCTTCTTACTAGAAAGCGCTGAAGGTGGCGAAACTAAGGCTAGGTATAGCATAGTGGGCTGGGATCCGGAGGTTAAGGCTATAGTGAGGAAGGAAGACGTAGTGGACGTGCTCAAGGAACTCTCGAGGGGGAGACCTTACAATGTAAAGGGCTTGTACAAAGGAGGTCCGGTAGGCTATGTTAGCTACGAAGCGGTTGAGCTATGGGAAGAAGTTAAGCATAAAGGATATGATGATATGGACTGGTCACTGGCAGAGTTCATAGTACCTAAAAACTTCGTGATATATGATAGGGTCTTAGGCAACGCTTGGGTATGTGGTAAGGTTGAAAGCGTTGAGAGAAAAGGGGAATTAGAGGTATGGGATCCCAAGCTTGATGTAGAGAGAAAAGAGTTCCTGAAGTGGGTAGAAGAAGTAATAAGATTGGAAGAAGAGGGTGAAGCCATACAAGTGGTCCTCTCTAAGTCTTATACATTTAACTATCAAGGGGACCTACACGAACTCTACAAAGAACTCAAGAGGATAAATCCTTCCCCCTACATGTTCCATATAAAGCTGGAAGGAGAGCTGATTGGTGCAAGTCCAGAGTTACTCTACAAGGTAGAGAACGGGAAGGTAGTAACGTTCCCAATAGCTGGAACTCGTCCTAGAGGCAAGGACCCGTGGGAGGACTTGAGGCTCGAGGAAGAACTCCTAAACGACGAAAAGGAAAGGGCTGAACACCTAATGCTGGTTGACTTGGCCAGGAACGATTTAGGCAAAGTCTCTCTTCCAGGAACTGTAAAGGTAGAGGAGTTCATGTTCGTGGAGAAGTTTAGCCACGTACAGCACTTGGTAAGTAAGGTAGTTAGCGAACTTGATCCGAACTTCGACGCGGTTGATGTGCTTAAGGCTACGTTTCCAGCCGGAACGGTCTCTGGGGCTCCTAAACCGGCTGCCATGGAAATCATAGGAAACTTGGAGAACTTGAGGAGAGGTCCTTATGCCGGTGCCGTGGGGTTCGTATCATACGACGGAAATGCCGAATTCGCAATAACTATAAGATCGTTCTTTGCTAAGAACAATAGGCTTAGGGCTAGGGCAGGGGCAGGGATAGTTTATTATTCTAAACCCGAGAGGGAGTGGGAGGAGACCGAGCACAAGCTTAAAGCGCTCATGAAAGCTTTGGAACCTTTCTTAAAATGAGGAACTTAACCAAATCCTCAGCCACAAATG
>JALWJF010000039.1 GCA_027081755.1 Desulfurococcales archaeon
GCATTACCTATTAACTGCCTTAAAGACCAATAACTTCTTCTTAATGATGCAATTATGGATGGTAATGCCGATGTTAACAAAAATGAGCAAAACGTTGAAAAACGCTATGGATACCTTCAAGCATTGCAGACCAGTGGGTGACTCTGCAGGGCCTCTGGTGGCGTTTAGGCTCTTACAAAACAAGAAAAGGCTCTGGAAACCTGCTGAGGACACAGTTGCTGGAGAGGTAGACATCGATGGAAGAACGGTGATTGTAGTGAAGGCCGAAGGACCCGGAGCAACCGTCGGAAACCCGGGCGAGGCGATACAGAAGGTTGTGGAAGAGAGGAGGGGTAATGTGGACTTGATAATGACTGTTGACGCAGCATTAAAATTGGAGGGAGAGGAGACCGGAAGTATAGCTGAGGGAGTCGGAGCCGCTATAGGCGATCCCGGCCCAGAAAAGATAGCCATTGAAAGGGTTGCAACGAAATACGGTATCCCACTAGAATCGATCGTTATAAAGATGAGTGCCGAAGAGGCCATAACAGATATGCCGGAAAAGGTGGCCAAGGCAGTTGACAAGGTGGTGGAGATGGTAATAAATAGAATAAAGGAATTGCCCAAAGGGGCTACTGCTGTAATAGCCGGAATAGGCAACACTTGTGGGGTGGCACAATGAATGAAGATCAGCTCCTATCTCTTGCATCCCTAGCCGTGCTGGCCGGAATGGCGGTTGCTGTTGCAGTAGCCGCTCTCACTAGTAAGAAAGAGGAAGAGGAGGAAAAGATATGGACAGAGCTGAAGTGTACCTCTTGTGGTTATGCCACTAAAAGAGAATGGAAAGAGGGCGACTTCGTGGGCTTGGTAGAGGGCTCTTGTCCCAAATGTGGTTCTCCTCTAAAGGTATGGAATATATATAAGGAAGTTAAAGAAGAGGAGAACGGCTTTCGCTTAAGCCCAATAAAGTCTAAACTCTCTTTGTTAACTACTCTATTGGGTATCAAGGCTTGGAAACAAGGCACTACATAGATGTGATGGACTTCGCATCCAAAGACGTAATAAAAGTAACGCCCGATACTTCTTTAATAGATGTGGCTAAGATAATGACCGAGTATAACATAAGGCACGTCCCCGTTGTTAGTGAAGACAACAGGCCCTTGGGTCTAGTGGGTCTCAGAGAGGTATCTGAAGTTCTATTGGAAAGTGGAAAAGAAGGTTTAGAAAAGGAGAAGGTCGTCGATCACATGAACGACCAACCCGTTAAAGTCACAACAGACGTATCATTACTGAAGGCAATAGAACTAATGTTGGAAGCTGGAGTAGGCTCAGTAATGATTGTTGACGATATGGACAACATAAAGGCAATGCTGACAGAAAGGGACATAGTAAAGTTCCTTGCGACAGTACCTTCGATAGAAGCCTTAGGGAACATAGCTAGTCCGATAAGCACCTACGTCTTGCCAGGATCCTCTATGAGGGAAGTGCTTGAAATAATGATGGAAATTTGGGAGAGATACTTAGTGTTTTCAAAAGGGAATAAGATAATTGGCGTAATATCTATGTTTGATATAGTTAAGAGGTCTCTGTCCGAAGATTTGTCTGCCCCAGTCGATGAGATAGTGAAGAAAGTTGAAGTGCTTCCCCCAGAAACGCCTATATCTTACGCTGCAGCCCTAATGATATCAAAGAACAGAGAAGCCCTCCTGGTAGGAAGGAGAGAGCCTACCGACTTGGTCAGTGAAAAGAACATGGTGCGTGGAGCATTGGAGGTGGCCTCTAGGATATGAAGGTCAGAAGGCTCGGCATAGGCCTTGAGCTTATCTTTGGTAGGTTCAAGCTAGCCATAGATCCTCCTAAAGGGTACAAAGGCTTTTCAATTTTTAGCGGAACGTATCCGATAGGGAAGAAGAGCGATAGAGGCGCTTATGGTCCTTTCAAGTGGGAGGTCATTGAGCTTAGAGCCTTAAGGGGCAAGATAAACGCCTTTCTCATTGATGCAGAGGACGTGAAGATCCTTTATGCGGGAGGTTCATTAGAAGTTCCAAAAAGAGGCTACGATGCCTTAGCCCTAGCTTCCGGAGGCACGTGGTACATGGATCCCTTCAAGGCCTGTAAAACCTTTAGGGATAGTGAGGCCAAGATCTTCATACCTACTGCCTTGTGGAGGCCAGGCGTCTCGTTACCTCTGGAGGGTCTGGAAGAGGTTAGGGATAGGTGCAGAGGCTTGAAAAGGCTTAGGGGAAGGTATGTTAGTATTACGAAAATTAGGGAAAAGAGTGTCCTTCTGCTAGAGTGATGTTAACAGCGTTAATGGTAGAGCACTAAAATTTTAGGGAGTAATTATGGAGACCCACGGATGGTAACTTTCGGCAAGACAAAGGGTCATGTGACTGAACCAGAGAATCCGAGAGATGGCCAGTTTTGATTAACGCTTATAAGCTAGGTAGCACAAATGTCGAATGGTGGTAGCCGTGTCAGCCGAACGGAAGAAGAGGTTGGCCGAAGAACGCAGGGCTGCGCTAGAGTACCTAGCGCTTAAGGCACTAGCAGGCAAGAAGAACGTCATAGCCGCCCTCTACGACTACTTAGTGGAGAACGCCTCTCCCAGCCAAGCTGCTAAGGCCCACGGAATACAGAAGACTCAGCTCAAGAGCACCGCTTATCAGCTCCTAAGCAAAGCCCGTGCTCCCCTAGTAGCAAAGCTTCTCAAACTCGCTTACCCCTACCTCATGGAGGTGGAACCCCTCGTTGAGGATAACTATTGCAAAGTGTGTCAAACCGTAATCCACACCAATCACGCTGAACCCCACATAGCGGTCAAGCATCAAGACATCATAAAGAAGACCGCACTAGAAATAGAAGAAAAGATAAAGGCCGACATACTCCGCAGGAAGAAAATGGCCGCAAATGTGAGACCAGCGTAAACCCTACTTTATACTCCATTCTTATTCTCTTCTCTAGTTCCTCCTACCTTCCCTCCCTAAGTTAAATACGGGGTGAGTAAGACGACCTATACCGTTGTTGCTAGGGAAGGGAAGACTCTGGTCAGCGTAACGGTATCCCCGAGACCATTCGTCTGGAAGAGGGTCCTGGCCTGGGACAAGAGTGGTATAGCAATTGTTCAAGCTCTATCTTCTAAAGAGCTTGCCAAGAAGTTGCTTAAATCAAAGGACCCTTTAGAAACGATCCTTAAGGATCCCGCAGCGACATACAGGCAAGCTTTACTAGTGAGAAGAAACGGAAAGTACTTCCACTTCACGGGCTTAGGCGCTTTAGAAGCAAAGGGTTTCATAAAGAGAAAGGACAATTATTGTATAGGCAACGGGCTCTTGAACACGGAAGTACTTAGAAATGCTTGTAAAGCCTCCTCCAGAGACCCCCTTGTTAGAGCTCTAGAAATGGTGAGGAGAGCTGAGGACTACGGAGGTAATGCTCCCGGCGCTAGGAGTGCAGCCTTGGTTTATTTAGGTAATGTGAGCTTCACAGTTTTCATTAATACGAAGGAACCATATGAAAGTCTTAAGTTGGAGCTCTTAGGGCTTACCCCTTTAAAAGCTTTTCATTCATACTAATCCCCTATCGGGATGTGACGTGAGGAAAGGTATAGTTGACCTAACTGTTGTGGCACTCGTTATGGGTGGTATAGCCATAGTGCTCAGCTTGGCTGCATTTTATTTCGTGAGTTCCCAAATGGCCCACGTCCAAGGGCAAGTGACAGAACTCGGGAAGACCCTCCAAGGCTTGGCTAGGGAAGTGAGTTCTATAAAGGTTCAAGTTCAAGAGCTGTTAAAGTACAGCCCCATATACAGCGGATAAAAACTTATACTCCCTTTTTTGAGATAGGATACGGTGGAAAGGTGGATCCTTTCTCCTTAATAAAGAGGGAAATTGAAAATATGGTCAAAGAATTCCTCTTACCTATAGAGGACTTAGAAAAGCTATATTCCTTCAAGGACGCAAAGACTCTGGATTCCAAAGCAAACCTCATTGCTAAGGCCTTAGGTGTAAGTGGCGACGAGGAACTCATAAACCTCATAAAGAAGGTCCTCAAGGGGAAGGAGTGAAGAAAGCGATAGCTTTTATATCCTCTACTGAATGTGAGGACTCCATAAAGCTCCTCTTCTTATTCGAGGGCGAGCTGGGAAATAAGCTCAAGAGTATGGGGTATGAAGTTGTTGATGCCTCCGTGGACGCTATGGCCTTTGCGGACGAAGTGAAGGAGAAAGGTATAGATGAGGTCCTTCTTGTCGCAGTTAAGAAAAGGGGGAGAAATCCGGGCTTTTACCTTTACAAGCCCCAAAAGATAGACGCAGACAATTATACGCTCGCAAAGCTTGCGACAGCAACGCTGACCGGATACTTGGACGTGGACGCCCTCCTAGAGGGCCTTCCAGCGTTCGCTCCGGAGCTTTTGGACAGAATAACCGTTCTGGAGTGCGAGCCCCCTTGTGGGGACTGGGAGAGGGCTATCCTAGAGGCCTTGGGTGAGGCCAAGTGAAGGCCTTGATCTTGGGCTTGGGAAATAGAAACTTGGGCGACGACGGCTTGGGGAGCTGCTTGGCCTCTGTCCTCGCCAAGAGAGCTAAGGGAATAGACGTGAAGGACGGAGATGACATGGGATTGGGGCTTGTGGGCTGGCTTGAAGGTTATGACTTAGTTATTCTAATGGACGTAGCAGAAGATGAAAAAGAGGACGTGAACGTTTACTTGATAGAGGCAGAGAAGGCAAGCTATGACGAGCTGAGAGAGATGGTAACTGATAGCCACAAGGCGTCGCCCGTGCAGATAGCCTTGTTAGCGAGGGCTTCGGGTATATTTAATGGAAAAGCTTACTTCGTCTCAATAAAGCCAGAAAAGATCTGCTTTATGTGCCCTCCCTCCAAGGAGGGCCTGAAGAGGACACTGAAAGCGGTCAAACTCATAAATAAGATACTTGAGGTACACGGTCTACCTAAGATAAATACTGAGAACTTCGAGAAGGATATATTAGAGGAATGTAAGAAGCTCTAGGAGTGGGATCGACTTGGGTAGACTCACGAAAGTTACCTTAGATACCATAAAGCCCTTGAAGGGGCCCACTATAGTTGAAATTTCGAAAACGTTGGCAGACGTGGGTGGCGTTAGGAGAGTGAGTATAAAGGTAAACGAAGTGGATATGCAAACAATCACAATGACAATAGTTGTTGAGGGTGATGACATAGACTTCGACGAGCTTAAGGAAAAGATGGAAACTTTGGGAGTAGTAATACATTCCATAGACGAAGCTGTGGGCGAGCCTTAATTTTGAGTTGTTTCATAACGACTGGCGGTTCCCGCTTTGAATCCGAAAGAGGAGCTGATGAGACTCAAAGAGAATTTGCTGAAGTCCGTTGCTAGAGGAAAGAAGCAAGTCTACTTGCTTGAAGACTTGAAAAAACACGTCGATTTGGCTGAACTTTCTAGGGCCTTCAACACTTCGGAAGAAGAAATTTTGGAAGACTTGCTCTCGGGAAGAGCGCTCACTTTCAGATTTCCTAAAGCGGACAACAAGACTTACAATAAGTTCTTGAACATGTACAAACTGGAACAGAAGATAAAGAGAGAAGGAAAGAAGCTCATCTACTTAGGCTTTCCCTTCTTAGAGGGACCAGAGGTAAGGGGTCCAGTTCTCCTCTATCCGATAGAGCTAGAGATAAACCCGAAGAAGGGTGAAGTCAAGCTAAAGGCCACTATAGATCCTATGGTTAATGAACTCTTGTTC
>JALWJF010000040.1 GCA_027081755.1 Desulfurococcales archaeon
GAATCGCTCCATCCTTCATCTTTAGGATGTGTTCTTTTCTAATTACATGTATATTGCCCGTAGCCGTTACGAAGACGTCTCCTATCTTTGATGCCTCATCCATGGTCATTACGTTAAAACCGTCGTGTACTGCTTCGAGGGCTTTCAAGGGATCAACTTCAGTCACTATTACTCTTGCACCCATACCCCTCATTCTCATCGCTATTCCTCTACCTACCCAGCCGTATCCCGCGACAACTGTTATTTTGCCTGCAAGAAGTATGTTGGTTGCTCTTAGTATACCATCAATGGTACTTTGCCCTGTTCCATAACGATTGTCAAACAAGAACTTTGTGTAGGCGTCATTAACAGCGATTACAGGGTACTTTAGCACACCCTCTTTCTCCATAGCCTTAAGTCTTATGACACCGGTAGTGGTCTCTTCTGTACCACCTATTATTTTCTCAGCTATCTGAGGGTACTCTCTGTGAATCGTTGCATGCAAATCTCCTCCGTCGTCAATTACTATATCTGGGTTACCTTCTTCGATTAGCGTTGTGATTGCCCACCAGTATTCGGCTTGACTTTCTCCTTGCCACGCATAGACATTTATCCCATCAATAACCAACGCTGCCGCTACATCATCTTGTGTGCTAAGTGGATTACTACCAGCTAGATAGACTTCAGCACCACAGCGTTTCAACGATCTAACTAGTACAGCAGTCTCCTTAGTTACGTGGAGGACGGCAGATATCCTTAGACCTTCAAATATTTTATTCTTCTCGCATATTTCTCTCAAACTCATGAGTACGGGCATATGACTCTCTGCCCACTCTATTTTTAGCTTGCCTTGCTCGGCCAGTGAGAGGTCCTTTACTTTATAGCCCATATTTACTCACTCTCGAATGAAGGATGTGGAGGGTTTGGCAAAAAATCTTGTTTTGTTTTATTTTCAAACGAAGTCGTATATCTTACTGGGTTGCTTCTTCCTTCTTAGGGGCAGTCTCCCCTACCTTAGCCCTGAAGTAGTGACCATTCGGGCAGCGGAATAGGCCTATTATTACACCTTTCCTGCCCTTGGGGGCCAACACCCATGTCTTTATGGGCTCCTTCACCTCTGCACCACACTTAGGACACTTGGGCATCCTCTCTCACCTCCTCTCTACTCTTTTCCACTACACCTAATGGTTGTACATGTTTATAAATTCTTTCTTGAGTCCTTTAAGCTGTGTTACATGAATCCTTAAGGAATGCTTATCCAGATAGGGCTAAAAAATCTTGAAATCCTTCTTAAACTCTATTAAGGTATTCCGTTAGACCTACCTAACTATTCTGGAATTTTATAGTAGTGCGAAAGCCTAGTAGTACTTCATTCTGTGAGTATATGTCGATTTTATAAAACCGTGATCCAGAGGGCGACTATACCGGGATCAAAGAGTGCCACGAATAGCAGTCATCGATAAGGAACTCTGTAAACCGGACAAATGTAACTACGAGTGCGTTAGATTCTGTCCAATAAATAAGAGCGGAAGGAATAAAGCCATTGAGATAGGCGAAGATGGTAAACCTATAATATATGAGCACGTCTGCACTGGTTGCGGAATATGCGTAAAGAAATGTCCATTCCATGCGATATACATAGAGAACTTACCCGAAGAAGTAGAAGAAAAGTTAGTCCATAGATATGGAGAAAACGGATTTGCTCTTTATGGCTTACCTGTCCCCAAGCCGGGCATAGTGACGGGCATAATAGGACGTAACGGTGCCGGAAAGAGCACCTCTTTAAAAATACTAAGTGGTAAACTCAGGCCCAACTTAGGCAAAAAGGAGGCCTCATGGGATGAAGTCCTTAGGAAGTTCAGAGGTACGGAACTTTACAATTATCTTAAGGCATTAAAGGATAATAAACTTCGTGTTGCATATAAACCGCAATATATAGCTGAAGTTCAAAGACTCCTCAGAGGTACTGTACGTCAATTACTTGAAAAGGTTGACGAAAGAGGAATATCAAAAGACCTTATTGAAAGCTTAAACCTTAGAAATATCCTCGATAGAGACGTTAGAAAATTGTCCGGAGGCGAACTCCAAAAACTTCTGATAGCATTAGTATTAAGCAAAGACATGGATGTTTATGCTTTCGACGAACCAGCTGCGTACTTGGACGTAAAAGAGAGAGTTAACATGGCCAGAGCTATAAAGAATTTCATCCCCCCTAACCGTTATGTGCTAATCATCGAACACGACCTAGCAATATTAGACTACGTCTCCGATATTATACACATAGTATATGGCGTGCCAGGAGTTTATGGTATAGTATCTCAGCCATATAGCACTAGAGCTGGCATAAACCATTATATAAGGGGATACCTACCGAGCGAGAATATGAGGATTAGAGATAAACCTATAAGGTTCGAGAGTCCGGAAGCCAGAGAGAAAGTCTTGCCTACCGAAAAGTACTTGGAGTGGCCTAAGCTAGTGAAGAGGTTCAAAAACTTCGAGCTAGAAGTAGAACCCGGAGAAATACGCAGATCAGAAATAATAGGCGTCTTAGGACCTAACGGTATAGGTAAGACCACGTTTATCAAAATATTAGCAGGAATAATAAAACCCGATAACATTGAGCTGAATATACCACAACTTCGCTTGTCCTACAAACCCCAATACGTAACACCCCAAATGTTCAGAGGAGTTAGTACGGTCAGAGAAGCTTTAAAGAAAATTAGATCTGATGCATTAGATACATCTTCATGGTTCTATACTGAAGTCGTTAGGAGACTGGGATTAAACAAATTACTCGATAAAGAAATCAAGAACCTCTCTGGCGGAGAACTCCAGAAGCTAGCTGTGGCATTGGCGCTTGGTAAAGAAGCAGACCTATACTTGTTTGACGAACCGTCGGCATTCCTTGATGTCGAAGAAAGACTTGCTGTAGGAGATGCAATAAAACATATAGTTGAAGCAAATAATGCAGCTGCCTTCGTAGTTGACCATGATCTAGTGATGATAGATCTGATAACACACAGGATAATGGTCTTTACTGGTGAGCCAGGTAAAAGAGGCCACGCATACCCACCAATGGGATTAAGAGAAGGTATGAACTTATTCCTTAAAGAACTAGGCATAACTTTCCGTAGGGATCCAGAAACTGGGAGACCTAGAGTAAACAAGGAAGGAAGCCGCTTAGACAGAATTCAAAAAGCCAGTGGAGAGTACTACTACACACTACCGGTGAGGGAGTGAGCTTTGGGGTTGGATGATATTATAGTTGCCTCTGAAGAGCAATCCGAGCTCTTAGAGAAGCTCAAAGATCTGATAAAGAGAAGTGAGAATAGAGTCTTAACTGATGAAGAGGTAAGTGAGTTAACGCAAATTCTAATGAAGCTTTCAGAACTCAGAAGAAGTATCAGCCAGCTATCAGATCTCGAAGGAGAGGAAGCAGAGCTCTTGAAAGAATTTTATTCACTAGTTGGGGGTGATGAAGAAAAGATGATATTCCAGGAACTACTTGAAGCCGTGCTGAAAGGAAAAATAAATGTACCGAAGGAATTCATAGAGAATTATATCAAAGAAATAGAAGAGTTCATAAAGCTATTCAAGTGATATTGCTAAGTACTGTTAACACTGTTAATATCAAGACCTTTCTCGGTATTTTCAGTTTCAATACGCTCTCCTACTTGATAACCCTTCTACGGCATTCTAGTTATGGTGTGGGAGAACCATGAAGTACCAATTCTCAGATCACTTAACCACCCTAGGATTCACGACCACAAAGAACGCTAAGACACCATTAGAGGAGATGATGGGAAGGAGCGTTAATAGCAACGAATACCAAGGCCCCAACAAGCTTCTTCTAGAAGCTGCTGAGAGGTACCTCTGGGAGCACGTCGTTGAAGAAGTGATGCCCAAGGACATGATGAGTGCACACAAGGAGGGAGTGGTCTACGTTCACAAGCTACCACAAAGCATCTTCCTACCATATTGTAACGGTAACGACTTCTCCAGAGTACTTAAGAAGGGCCTCAAGACCCCTACCATTGTTGCCGGTCCAGCTAGGCACTACCAAGTCGCAATGGCTCATGCAGCCAACTTCCTCGCCATGATGCAGCAGTACTGGACTGGCGCCCAGGCCTACGGAAGCCTAGAGCTTTGGGTAGCCCCCTTCATAGCTAAAGAACACCTAAGCGACGAGGAGATAAGGCAAGGAATCCAGACGCTGTACTATGAGCTCAACCTGCCTTGGAGGCCCGGAATGCAGACCCCGTTCACCAACATAACGGTAACCTACACCGAGAGCAAGTACATGCTCGACCAGCCCGCCATCATAGGCGGAACGGCTACAAGCGACACTCTCGGAGACTTCTTGGACGAGGCTAGGAGGTGGCTGATACAGCTCGGTAAGGTCCTCCAGAGGGGAGACGCCCTAAGGCAACCGTTCACCTTCCCCATACCGACGCTGATGCCTACTGCTAAGGACTTCTACAACGATGCGGAGCTCTTCGACGCAATATTCGGTACTGCAGCGAAGATGGGAAGCTACTACTGGCTCAACAGCAAGGTCGTTGACCCCGACTCCGCCTTTGCGATGTGCTGTCGTTATGTGGTGAAGAAGGACGAAGTGAACAAGGCGCTGATGGCCAAGGGAGGCCTGAGGTTAGGCCTCAAAGCCCTTGAAGAGGAAAGAAAGAAGGAACTCGAACAGATGGCCAAGGGAAGGCTTGGAGGCACTTGGGCCATACCGGACATAACTGGAAGCATTGGAGTGGTAACCGTAAACCTGCCTAGGGTCGCCCTCGACGCTAGGGGAGACGTGGAGACCTTCTTCGAGATACTGGAGGAGAGGGTTGAGCTTGTAGCTAAGTGGCTGAGCTGGTGGAGGGCCCACTACATGAGGCTAATGAAGGGCTATCGTAACTTCTACAGCATGGTGTGGGAATACAGCCCAGAGTGGACCAAGACCCACTTCAACACCATAGGAGCTATAGGAATGCCAGAAGCCGCCGCAATACTCCTGGACGACCCAGAGGTATGGATAAGCGAGGACATAGGAGCCAAGGAGAAGGCAATTGAGCTCGAAGACAAGATGATAAAGCTTATGGCCGATACAGCTTCAAGGCTCACCATTGAGATGGGGGAGCCCTTCAACGTGGAGGAGGTTCCGGGTGAAACCGCTGCTGCCAAGCTCTTCATGAACGACCTCAAGCACTACCCAGAAGTGAGGAAGTTCGTACCAGAAGGAGTGGACATGTACAGCACCAGCATAGTGCCCTACTACGACCAGGGCATAACGCTGTGGCACAGGATAAAGTGGGAGGGAAGGGTCCAGCAGAGGTTCACTGGTGGAGTCATGATGCACATATTCCTAGGAGAGACCCCAGACCCAGAGGCCCTAGCGAGGCTAACGCAGAAGATAATGGACGCCGGAGTGGTCTACTGGAGCTACACACCAGCTCTGAGCGTGTGCCCCAACGGCCACAAGACCGTTGGACTATATACAAGGTGCCCGAGGTGTGGAGCTCCTACAGAGATATGGTCTAGGATCATAGGCTACTACAGACCGGTAAGCAACTGGAACCCGTTTAGGCAGAAGGAGTTCAGGATGAGGACGCATTACCATGGAGACTTAAAAACGGGTAAACTAGCCATATACAGCCTAGAAGATGGAAAGCCCCTCCAAGATAATAAATGATTTTTCCTTCCCAACAAATCTTTGCGGAGCAACAATATTTACAGTTACATAAGAACTACACAATCAGCATATAGGAAATTGCTTTTATTCGATCTATGGAAGGAGTATTGTGGGGTATAAGAGAATGCCAGTAACTCCAGTGAACATATTCGTAGCATATCAGATGCTCTTCGAACTAGGCCTACTAGTGGGAATAACAGAAATAATAATCGCAATAATAGCGTTTATAAGAGCTAAGATACTCGGACAAGACTGGCTAAAGATTTTCGGTGTCGGCGTAATCTTCTTAGCAATCGCACAGATAGGCTGTAAAGCAATAGCTAGGTATACCTTACACGTACCTTTCAGCATACCAGTGGGAGTGCCATTCAAGACCATAGGTCTAATATTGGTTCTATATTCCCTACTAAGAGCTATAGAACATCCAAAAACGAAAGCACTGACATATTTCATAATAGCAACGGGACTCTACTTCCTAATAGGAAGCTTCATAGGCTTCGGCATCTTGCATGCTGGAGGTATACTGTTCTTCACACCTCTCCACATTCCTGACCTACTGACTTATCACTTGCCACACTTGTTATTCCTAGTGATAGACCCACTAGTAATAGCATATTACATGTACGAACTTTACAAAGAAGTCAGTGACAAAATGGCACTATTCTTCGCAATAGGTCTAATAATATATGCCATTGCAAGTCTGATAGTTCTGACTGCAGTCCAGTTCACGCACATAGCAAACGCGCTACTATACACCCTAGTACTGAGAGCGTTAGCAATGCTGATAATACTGTTAGGAACGGTGTAAGCAAAATCTATAGACCAAATTGATTTTTTCAGAAAGAAAACAAGGAACTCTCTAAAAACCTCCTTCATAACCAGTAGTAGACATGGGAAGCAGAGTTTTGGCTACTCATAGAAGAGCGGGACTTACTACAATCTCTATTTCGGTTAATGAGCTTAAAGACATAGTGAAGAGGTATCTTAAGTGTAGAATTGAAAATAATGTCTGTGGCTCTAACTTAATGTTCATAGGTCCGCCGGGCATAGGGAAGAGTGAAAGCGTCATAGATGCAGCAAATGAAGTTGCATCAGAATTAGATTTAGACTTCTGGGAATATGAGAACTATGCAGAACCCCCTTCTGGCTACGACAGAACGTTCACGTTTGTAATATTTAGGTTAGACATGGTAAAGCCCGAGGACCTTACAGGATTCCCGCTACCTAATAAGGAAACAAAAACCTTCGAATACGCCATACCCCGATGGGTAGAAGTATTAAGAAAGTCTAAAGCGGGCCTCGTACTGCTAGATGAATTCACTAATGTAACGGATGACATGATACTAAGTGCGGCTTATGATATGGTATTAAACGAAAAGGTTAACTTGTATAGGTTTAATAAACCAGTCATCGCATTGGGTAACCCTCCAGAATACAGTTCGCTGGCTAGACCATTACCCCTGCCCTTACTCAATCGTCTAGCACTATTTAACGTTAAAGAACCTAAAGTGGAAGAATGGTGTGACTATATGAATGAAAAATACGAAGGAAAATGGCTCACAGAGGTTTGTGCTTTCCTTCATGGAAGGCCGGACCTATTTCTAAAGCCTCCAGAAGATGTAGAAGACCTTACTCCTTTCCCTACACCACGCTCATGGACCGCTCTTGCATTAGCTCTTAAGAACGTGTACTATGACATATGGGAAAGAGTTAAGAATAGAGAAAGGAGAATATTGAACAAGTTCATAACAATAGTGTCGGCTTATGTTGGCAAGGAAGCAGCATCTCATTTTGGTAGTTGGGCATATATAGAAGCACCCAGTGTGGAAGAGGTGATCAAAAATCCCCAGATACTCTTAGATATGGACAAAGGAAAGGTCTATAGCCCAGAAGCTTTGATATATGTCTTAGCCCAGCTGGCCAACCTAAGTGGTGATAGGTGGGAAGAAAAGGTTGGTGAAATAGCAGCGTTCTTGTTAAAGAATGGCGCGTATAGATCAGCGGCGATGCTCCTAAGGCTAATAAGTGATAGTAAAAGAAGAAGTAAGGTCTTTAGCTATCTCAGGAAGAAGTATCCAATGGAATTGATGAAGCTAAAAAAGAGTGTTGGTGGGGGCAAGCTTTTTGGCCTTTAAACGGTCGTTTCCTCAGATCTCCAAACCTTTAAGAATTCTCTCAACAAGACGAAGTTAAATGCTAGTTCTAAGACTGTTATTATCTCTACTGTTAGCAGTGTAAGACCACCTTTCTTTATTATTACTGTTGGTGCTATATAGCCTACGAACAATATTAGAGCTAACGTTACGGTAATCCAGAGGAATAGTGCTGGAGCTATTACTGTTATTTGATATCTCTTAGGTGCCTTGAGGTCTTTGATAACCCACGCTGCAATGGTCATCATAGCTATTGACGCTAACATTTGGTTTATTCCACTGAAGGCAGGCCACAATACTAGGTAAGCTCCGGTCCAAGCTAGTCCAAACCCTAAGATCGCAGCTATGGCAGATGCGACCCATTTATTGTTCAAAACAGTCTTTTCTAGCCGAATGTATTCCATTATTTCTGACCACGAAAACCTTGCCAACCTAACTGTTGTGTCCAGAGTGGTTAGCGCGAACGAAGCTATCCATAATCCTGCGAAGATTGATAGCACTTTTATAGGCAGGTTAAGGGCCTTGCCGACCGCTGCTCCGAAGCTCATGGCAAATACAGACGCTGGACCACCTAAGGCCTTCTTTGCCACTATAGCATATTTCTGACCGAAGACTATCGGATCACTTACAAACTTTTGAGGATCTACATGAAGCTTGGCCCAGTCTATCTTTAGTCCAAATACATGTGGGTTGAGAACTATAAATGGTAGCATTGCGGCAATAGATGCAACAACTATTGTTGAGAGCAATCCTTCTGCGAACATAGATCCAGCTCCGACCATTAGACCGCTGAGCTCGCTGTCTAACTGCTTTGAAGTAGTACCGCTAGCAACTAAGCTATGAAAACCGCTGAGAGCACCACATGCGATAATGAGTGGTACTATCGGCCAGAAAGGAGATGGAGCTCCCAGCACGGGAGCACTAAAGTCTGTGTAGACGGGCAACTTCATAGTTCCAAAGAGCACTATGAGACCTATTACACCTATCAGCAAGCCAAAGTACAGAAGTAATGAGTTCATGAAGTCCCTAGGTTGCAGCAACACCCATACGGGTAGGCTTGCAGCTATGATAGTGTACACTAGGAGTACTATTACCCAGCCTTGATAGTTCATTTTTACTGGTATTACAGATGCTATCACGACGCTTATTATTATAAGAATGGCAGCAACTACCGCCCCTGCTTCGATTCTCATGCTTATTTTATATAGTAAGATACCCAGTAAAACAGCCAAGAGTATTTGAGTCATTGATGCAGTTGCTACCATCGGTAACTTTACGAATAGATGACCTATTACAGCGCCAAATGCAGCTATGACTAAGAGTAACGCGAAGTAGATGAACAGTGAGAATGCCTTACCCATACGCTCACTTATTACTCGTCCGGCAATCCACTGAATGCTCTTACCATCATATCTGACGCTTGCCATTAAGGATAGGTAGTCATGCACCGCACCAATAAACACGTTACCGAACCATATCCAAAGCAGAGGTAAGCCCCAGCCCCAGCCCATCGCAAGAGCGGGACCCACTATTGGGCCGGCTCCCGCTATCGAGGCAAAATGGTGACCCATTAGCACGTATTTGTTTGTTGGAACGTAGTCAACACCGTCGTAGAACTTATGTGCTGGTGTCTTTCTGGTCGGAGAAGGCTTAACTATTTTCCTCTCTATGACTCTTCTTGCGTAACCAAAGTAGGCTATCACATATATTATTAGCGCTATCACTATTACTATGCTTGTTGTTATCATTTTCTCTATTCACCAATTAGTGCTCCGATAGTAACCTTTTATATAATCTCTTATACTAGGAGGTAATACGGTGACGGAGCAATGAAAATACTGAAGTATTTTATAAACACTATAAGAGATTTACTTTATGTGAGAGCGTCAGAATACACAGAGATGGAACTAGAAGAGATGGAACATATTTTCGCACTAATAGTTTTAGGGTTTCTAGTAGGATATCCTATAGTTCCACCTTCGCTATCTTTGAAACTGTTACCACATATGAAAGAAGAAGTTCTCCTAATGTTCGAGAGAGCCAGAAATCTAGATGACCAGTGGAGTTTAGTAGGAATGGATATAGAGTGAGGTGAAAGTGACTTGAAAAACATGTTTAGTTTCGTAGGAAAAGGAGGTGTCGGTAAGACTACCTCAGCAGCTGCACTAGCAACTAAACTGTCAAAGAGGGGTAAGGTGTTAATAATATCGCTAGACCCTGCTCACAATCTCGGTGACGTCTTATCATCGGAACTGAGCGAGGAACCTAAAGAAGTCGCTCCTAACCTATGGGCAGCCGAACCTGATATTGATAACGTCATTAGAAACTTCACAAAAGACATTGCTGAAGAAATCAAAATTCATTATAAATACCTTAAGGTTCTAAACTTGGACAAATTAATATCGGTCTTAGAACTGAGTCCGGGGGTAGAAGAACAAGCACTTCTCGAAGAGCTAGTAAAGTTTATGAAGATGGACTTTGACTACTTGGTTGTCGATCATGCACCCACGGGAATTGCCGTCAGGGTGCTCTCGTTACCATCTATTATGTTGATGTGGTTAGACTCATTAATAAACCTTAGAAAGGAGATAGTGAAAAGAAAAGAGGCTCTAGCGAAGCTAAGGGGTCTAAAAGAAGAGATCGAAGACCCTGTACTAAAAATCCTTAAGGAAGAAAAAGGGAAAATGGAAGAAACCGACAAAATTATTAAAAACCCACTATCGCATTCTATATATATAGTCCTCAATCCCGAGGAACTTCCCGTCTTAGAGGGAATAAGGATAAAAGAAATGCTAGGTAGGGCCCAGCTACCGTTCAAAGCTGTTGTAGTCAATAAATATGTGGAAGATGAGGAAGCGACGCGTTGGTACAAGAAGATACTCGAAGCATTTGCAGGAGTTAAAGTATTTAGAATACCGAAGTTCAAAAAACCTCCTAAAGGCTTAGACGAATTGAATAATGTAGCCGAATATATAGAGGTGGTGTGAATATTGTTCATTGACCTAACCATCCTAATACTACTATTTGGCTTAGCTGGAGGCACTTCAGTAAGCTTCTTCTTTGGGAGGAAAAAGAATCTAGAACTGATGATAGAATACGTCAAGGAGTTGGAGAGAGGACTTAACCCATTGGACAAGGAATACATTCTTTTAGGTCTGTACTCAGGTTTTAGAGCCAAGTACATAGTCAAGGGAAAGAACACGGAAGTCGTTGAAGCATCTTTGGGCTTAATGCCGAGGCTCAGTATATGGTATTACCCAATATCTCTCCTAACGCTTAAACATGACAGGCTATACCTAGTCTATAGACTAAAGAAAACTCCTCCTTCAAAATTCCATCTCTTTAACTCAAAAATAACGAAATACAAGGGCATAGATATAGAACAAGAACGATTCGAAGAGATTGAGATCAACGGCATCCCTTATTTAGCTTACTACGATGACGGAGAACTCCTCATGAAAATGAAAAAATTGGTAGAGAAGTACCCAAATATCTTGCACATCGCAATAACACCAAATACCAAGGTCTTATACTTCTTCCTGAAACCTAGACCAAAAATTGTGGAAGAAATAGCTAAAGAAGGCCTAATGCTTGCAGAGGAGCTCCTCCGCTAAAGTTCTCGCGCCGGTTTAATTATCATTTCCCACAGAGGATCTCCAGTCTCAAGTATTGAGTGACTCATCGGTGGTAACCAACCCGGTATTACCATCCTTATCTCCTCTAGCCTAGGAGGTCTTTTGTATGCCTTTACATCGGTTACCTCTAAAGCCATAGCCTTTCGTGCCCTTGCTATATACAAGTAGTCCTCTTCACCAACTCCAGTCTTCTCTTGTCCACCTTCTTCTATAAGCTTACTCCATACGTACTCGGGTCTTCCTTTATACACCTTTCCTATCCTAAATTCCCCTGCTATAGCTTTTATATTACCAGACACATACATTACTACCAACATTCCAGGATAAAGGTCTAAACCGATCCATGTTCTAAGTTCAAATTTCTTTACTCCACTTAGTATTCGTTGGGCATAACGCGGTTTTATAGAGAGTAACACTACTGGAGTTTCTGGATCCTCTAGAGGCTCAAGATTACCTTTCATTATTTCCACCCTAGCCATGACAACGTCAAGTTTCCGATTATGTAAAATATGTTGGAGGCCGGGACTGTGTTTGTTGACCTCGTTATTAGAGTCCATGCTAAGGAATATGGATTATTAACGCTGCTTAGGGTTGTGCCTAAGGTTATTACAGTATAACTAAGGCTAAGAGTAAACCAACCAAGGGTTATAGCCCATGATGGACTTAGAGAAAAGAAAGCACCAAGTGTCTCAAACGCACAATTGACAAGTATACCTACACTCGTTGCTAGAAGTGGCAATATCAAACCAAAACCGAAGAGTTGCAATATAGGCAAACCCGAGTTTGTTATCATACCTACCAACACAAGGAGGTTCCAAAGTATTGTTAGAGTTATCCCATATCCTATCGATATTACTATACAGTATCTCAAGTAAGTTCCCCGCACAGATTTGGAAAAATTTATTAATACTCTCTTGCCTTCATGCATGGCCCGGCCCGGCCATAGCGACCGGGCAACACCCGGACCCATCTCGAACCCGGAAGTAAAGCCGGTCGCGCGGGGTCCGGCAGTGGCGTCCGAGAGGCGCCGCAGCCGCCCCGTGCTGGGACCGGGCCTCCACAATATTACCTCTTAACCTCATGTCCCTCCCGGGAATAAGCCATGGAACCTAGACGAATCCTCGAGGGGGTATTGAGAGGGCTAAGGCCAAGTGAGATCAGTGAAGAACTCTCCGTAAGCGTGAGCGACGTAAGGAGCGCTATACGGATACTAAAGACGTTAGGTCTCCCCATATCCAGGACGAGAGGCTTTTACACACTCAGAACATTCGGCGTGAATGAGCCAAATATCGTGGGGACTAATGACTTACTTCTGGTACTCAAAGATGTAACGAAAACAATAAGGTTCTTCTATGGCGAAGAAGTAAGATATTTGTGGCCATACTCTGTGCTAAATGGCACTAAGGAAGTAGCTAGAATATCTCCCGAGGCATTCCAGATAATGCTTGAAGAGCCTTTCCCGACACTGCTCAAGTTCAGGGCTCAACAAGCAATTAGAAAAAGGAGGCATGTGCCCGAGGCCGTTAGAACCCTTAACGCACTTCTGTATAAAGGTAAGATCAAACTAGAGTTGAATGATGGAAAAATATTGAAGGGTGAATTAATTAACATAACAATTGATGGATTAGCCAAAATAAAGATGGAGAATGAAGTAATAGAAATCAATAGAGAAAAAGTGAAGCGTTCACTACCTCTTCATCAAGGCGATTAAGTTTTGGAAGAACTTCTTGCCGTTTAAGTAACTTTTTTCCGGATGGAATTGCGTTCCACATATTTTCTCTTTACATACTACTGATGCTATTCTTACGCCAGCATACTCAGTAACGGCATGCGTATAACTATCTGGCTCTTTATAATATGAATGAGCAAAGTAGAAATATTTACCATTGATGTCCCTAACTAAAGGATGGTTATCTTTTATCTTTAAGTCGTTCCAGCCCATATGTGGGACTTTTGCGTTCACTCTAAGCCTTATAACATTGCCTGGCAATATTCCTAGACCTTCCAAGTTACCTTCTTCACTTCTTTCATACAGGAGTTGCATCCCTAAGCAAATACCCAGAATCCAATCTTCTCTTTCTCTTATTATATCAACTATTTTCATTCTTTCCATATTTACCATAGCTGCTTTATGAGATCCTACTCCCGGTAAGACAACCAGATCTGCCATACGTATGCTGTTTACATCTTTTGTAACTATCGCCCTAAATCCAACCCTCTCTAATCCCTTCTTCACACTAAATAAATTACCTATTCCATAGTTTACTACGGCCGCTATCATTTTTTCCCACCTCTGTGCCTAGCCCTTCTTTCAAGTTCATCAACAACATCCTCAAATTTAACTCCCCTTAGAGCTAAAAGCACCATTAAGTGATAAATTACATCAGCTGCTTCCTCTATAACTCTTTTATCAGATTCGTTGAGAGATGCGACGATTAGTTCTATACTCTCTTCGCCAAATTTACGCGCAGTGTAAGCAACACCCCTGGACGCTAAAGAGCTGGTGTATGATCCCTCCTTAGGGTTTCGTATTCTCTCTTCTATAATTGACCACAATTCCTTAAGGTAGTCCAAAGTACCAATCCATCCCTAATCTCGGATTCGTAGGGATAAGGCTTTACGTCTTTTATTAAAATTACCTTGGTGTGGGAAGAATGGACCACTATACCATGTGTACAAAATTTATAAAGGTGAGGTACGCTTAGTCTAGAAACGGGGTTCGATATGGAGAGGAAAATTGAGAGGGTTCGAGGAGCCCATGTAAGAGAGGTAGTAGGAAAGAAAGTGGTAAAAGACAAGCTGTACACATACACGTACTACACGCTGCCACTGAACATCTACATACCGAAACACGTAATACACAAGTACGGTAGAGAGTATGTAGTCATAATAAACAGCGAAACTGGCGAAATAAGAGCTATGCCAAAGAAGCTGTATGAAGAAAGGTACGGGAAGCAAGAAGAAAGCAAAGAAACTGAGGGATGACCTGAGAATCCGGGGCTTGACCCATTAAACCCCACTTTTTGGGGATGAATGGAGGCCTGTATGGGGACCGTCCTAAAATATCCGGACTTCTTACGTCAGTTGTTCAACGTAATCCTAGCTGAACATGCAAACGAAATAGATACCAGAACTAGTAACGAAGCCAGAGAAATGGTGTGGAATGCAGAGAATAAATACAATTTCTCATCCTATGAGGTAGAGGACCCTCGGAAAAACTTAGAGGAGTTTTTTAAAAGTGAGGATTTCAAAAACCTGATAAGGTTACTAAGAAAAAGCGAAAACATAATTAGGGATCTAATAGATCGAATAGACAAATATTATGGGAAGGATCTAGCTGAGCTAGTCGCCAAAGTTTGGGAAGAGGTTAAGCGCACAGCCGATGTAGAGTCTGAATGATTTTTTAAAGTTCGTCCAAGTCTTCTAATTCTTCATCAAGTATCTCCTCGTCTATTTCTTCTTCGGGGATCTCTTCAAATGTGAGTTCCTCTTCCTCTTCGGGTTTCTCAGCTAATACCTCTTCTAGTTCCTCTTCCTCTTCTTCTTCTTGAGGCAATTCGAGCTCTACGCCGATTAAGTCCTCTGGTCTGGCACTATAAACGCCATTTTCCAACTCTCTTACTTGCTGGTTCTCGATGAGTTTGGTTAGGGCTCTTCTTAGACGGTCTTCACCAGCGGTTGCAGAGAAGACCTCTTTGAGCTCCTTGAACTTCATTGGTTTCTCTCTTAGTATCTCTAATATTAGGCGTTCCAATTCGCTATCGTCAGGAGCTGCATAAACTTCAATATCATCATCCTCATAGAGTTTCTCTAGTTCTTCCATAACTTTTTTGTGACTTTCTTCAACCACTTCTTCCCTCACTTCCTCTTCTTCACTCATAACGCTACCCCCATGTTATTAGTTATTCAAAATTACTTTTTTAAATACCTTCTCAAGCCAGTATTCTAGAGATGTTACTAACTCCTACTTTTCCTGTGGATCCCACTTGTGGACCACACATTCTCCGCTCGATCACTTCGTATGTTTTTGTTATTGCTAGCGCTAAGTATTTCTGACATTATATGAAAGTAGAACCAGGGGCTTCTCTTCCACTGTAAATTAAATCAAACTCCTCATGGTAACAAAGGTTTGTATAATGAAACCATTTTCATATATAAGTGAACAAGTAAAATATAATAAAAAGTAAGGTAAAAAATTTTGTAATGGAATAATTCTAAATAATAAGGTTTAAAACTTAATGAAGGGATAATCAAAAAGCAAGATTATTCTCACTAAGACGAACTCAACAATAGGATACCGGTAAAGCTCTACTCGAAACGAGACCTGTGTATTTTCTGAGTCAACATGACTTGCGTCTAAGTAAGCTAGAGTAAGTGTGGTCCACAAGTGGGATCCACAGGAAAAGTAGGAGTTAGTAATACTTTAGGATTACAAATACCACGAGTAGATCAAGGGATATAATGGAACGCGTAATACCATTCCATTACTTACTTTCAAGCTTTTTTAGCAAGTAAATTGCATCATTAACGAACTCGTACAAGTCCAGTTTCTCCAAGGTTTCCGGAAGAGGTATTCCTTCTTTCCCGCTCCAACCTCTCTTCTCATAATATATCCTCTTCGCTTCTTCTAAGTCTTCCCAAGATAGAAATGCTTTGAGACCTTTGTTGGGTCCTTTCGGTACAGGTTCCATCCATCTGGGAGGTACCGTGTCATCTTTAGAGCTGTAGCCGGCTCTTAAGGCCCATAACCTTGCTAAGCTTTCAGTTCTCCATGATAACTTTCTTAGGCCTTCTGTGCCTAGCTTAGTATCGTATACTACATCCATAAGCTCATCCCAATCTTCAAACGTATAAGGTAAGAAGACACATGTACCCATGTGATCAGCAACACTGGTTTTGTCTCTATCTTCTATCAAACTGTCAACGGCTGTTTTTGCGGGCTTAGTTGGTGGTATGTGAGGCCTTGGCCATCCCCTTAAATGGGAGGCACCAACGTCAGCTGTAGCATAGCTCAAACCGAAACCGAGTAAGCCCCTGGGATCCCAAGCTGGGGCTTCTAATCCCTTGACATGGACTGCCCATTCTTTTCCAAATCCCAAGATTTCTGTTAGTCTTTTGACACCTTCAGCAAGTAGCGCACCAATATCCTTTCTATATGCAATGTCTTGAAGCAATTTTCTTTGTTTTTCGTCATCTCCCCAGCCTATTAGATTCCACTTACCTCTTTCAGTACTCTCCATGGCCCAACCAATTACGTTACCAGCCGAGATGCTATCTATGCCTAATTTGTCTACAAGCTTTACGGCCTTAAGAACTGCTTCGAGCTTATATATTCCATCAGCAGCACCTAGCATGCCTAAGTGTTCGTACTCGCTCTTTATTTCTTCATCTTTTAGAATTTTCGGACATTTGACTGGGCACATGTAACCGTATATTGATGGATCAACTTCGTTCAACTTTTTTGCTCTTGAAACTATGTTATCTCCTTTGAGTTCTCCTACATCCCCTAGATGAGGATATTTGAAATTATAATGTGGTGCCATACCTAAGGCATCTGCTACAACTAGACCATTGTTTGTGCCATAGGTTTTAAAGCGCGATTCCTTCCCTAGCCTGATATACAGAGGCTTTACAACTTCTCGCCACTTCTCTCTACCTTTAGCTGGCTCTGGTAAGGGGCGTGCCGATTTTATAACTACAGCCTTCAGTCCTTTACTTCCCCATACCGCACCTATGCCCCCTCTCCCAGCAGCTCTCATGAAGTCAACTATTACCGAAGCATACCTGACCTTGTTCTCTCCAGCAGGTCCTATAGCAGCGATACTGGCTTTCTTTCCATGTCTTCTCTTGAGCACTGTTGTGACTTCAAAGACGTCTTTACCCCATAAATCGTCAGCATTTCTGAGTTCTGCATGTTCATCTTCTATTAACAGATATTTTGGGGTATCACTTTTTCCTAAAACAACTATCCCGTCATAACCAGCCATCCTTAATTTAGGACCCAGAACCTCACCAGCATAAGAATCATGAATCAGACCGGTAAGCGGGCTTACCGCTCCAAAGCAAGTCTTTCCGGAACCTGGTGCATATCCAGCCAAAGCTCCGGGGAAGATCGTTACTACGTTGTCTTCGGAAAACGGGTCTATACATGGTCTAGAAAGAGTGTAAATGTAGTAACTACATAGTCCCTTACCTCCCCAGAATCTTTTTTCAACAGACTTAGGTATAGGCTCAACCCAGATCCTACCTTCACTAAGGTTTACGAAGAGCACCTTCCTCTCCAAGAGGCATACCCAAAGGAGAGAGCACGCAGATTAAAAAGGGTATTTATACAGTTAGAGCTTCACCTTCCGATATGACAATATTTGCTAACCATTCTATTTCTTTTCTGGCATTTTCTATATTATCATCAGTAATAGGTTCTGGTAATCGATTTTCTAGAAGTTTAGCAAGTCTTTTTATATTGCACCATACGTCATCATTGAGTTCTGTGTAAATAAAACCTAACCCACTTAGTCCCTTTGAACTCCAGACTATTATAGCACCGTTGTTGGGACAGTACGTTAACTCAGGATAATTGACGCATTGAGAGAATTTTTCAGCTAGTTCTCGTGGACTAAGCTTTTCTACCTTCCTATCACTTCTTATAACCCAGTAATGTTCGTCGTACTTCGACTTTATGACAACTAAAGCCTTCGCAGGATATATGCTGTTACACATTTTTATTCCACCGTTCTTTCAATTAGGTCAGTAACCTTCGAATAAGACCCTAGTTACAGTAATACTGTGAGTCAGTAGCCGAGAGAATGTCATCACTTTTCAGACGCCCAACGGTTCTTCATCCCCACGAGAACGTGATCGGTAGGTGATAGGGGTGAGAATACTAAAAAGACCTCTCTCAAAAAAGGAGAAGAAAAAGTTGATCGAAGAGTTAAAGAGGTATGGATGGATAGAGATAGACATTGATGATAAAGTAGAAGAGGCGAAGGTAAGGATTGAAGATAAAGGAAAGGAGTATCTCGTCTATTACGTTAACGGAAAGCCGATGTTGTGGAGGCTTGGTGATGAATTGATACCAATACTGTGCGGACAACCAGTGAACGCTCCTTCTGTAGTAGTGGACGAAGGTGCCGTCAAGTTTATAGTTAAGGGAGCCGACGTGATGAGGCCGGGTATAGTAGCTTTTGAAGGTGATTTCAAAAAAGGAGATATAGTACTAGTGAAATCCACTACATTACCTTTCCCCATAGCTGTTGGTAAAGCACTTTACGACAGAGAGGAAATGGAGAAAATGGAAAGGGGTAAAGTAGTCAAGAATTTACATCACCTAGGAGATATACTCTTCTCTCTTTGCAAACGTTGAGTTCTTTTAATTCCCTCAATGTTCTTTCCCTTATTTTTGTTATGTCTGGTAAATCCAAGACTATTTTTCCTTTATCTATTACTTTTAGGAGTAGTTCTTTACAACCCTCTCTCGGAGCTCTCGAGCCATAAGGTAACACGTAGTCTTCGCAACCACAGCGGTACAGTGTCTTGAAGCCTGGCAGTTTACCTCTTTTGCTTAGAGGTTTCCATTCGCCATCATTATATACTTCCACTATGTCAGCTGATATATCAACGCTTGGTGGGAATGCTATCGCTGTGCCTACACCAAATGAATCAGCAACGTCTTTAAGCTCCTTAATTTTTTCTTCATCTAGACCCCCACTGACTATAATTTTTACGTGCTTGAAGCCATGTAGATCTAGAGTCCACCTAACTTCCTCTACGATAGCTCTCATATTACCCCTTCTAGAACCAGGAGTGTCTAAACGAACACCATAAAGTTTTTCTTTCAGAAGTTTAGCAGCTTTGAGAGCCGAATATCTCTCATCATAGAATGTATCTACTAGCGCTATCCTGGGAACAGAAGGATCCACATACTTGTCGAAGGCAAGCCATGCTTCCTCTTCATCTCCAAATACTATTATTAGGGCATGGGGCATTGTGCCCACTGGTTTAACACCTAAATATTTTTCGCTTAAGTTTCCAGCGACGGCATCAACGCCCCCAATGAGTGTTGCCCTATCAACAGAAGGTTGTATTGCCGGATGGACCGCTCTTAAGCCAAAGAAGAGGACAGGCTTGTCGCCGGCACTTAGCTTAATTCTTGCTGCTTTTGTTGCTATGGAAGTGTTATGCCTTAATATGCCTAAAATTGCTGTTTCTAGTTCTCCAAATTCAGAATACCTCCCTTCAATTACCATGAGTGGTTCTTTAGGGTAGAATATTGTCCCTTCAGGGATAGCGTAAACAATAACATCTCTACCTTCTAGTAGTGCAAGTACTTCTTCTAGGCCAGCAAAGACAGCCCATTCATAACCTTTAGGTAACGAATAGGCATGGAACTCCATTCGTACTAGCTTATCCTTGCCAGACTTCTTTACTATGTTTACAGTCCTAATAAAGTATATGTCTGTAGCTTCACCTCTTTTTATCTCATCTTCTTTGGCAACGTAGATCCTCATTCTCCCATCACCGTTATTATGACTTTCCTAGTGGTGCGAGGCCCATCTAATTCAACTACGAATATGTTTTGCCACATCCCTCTTACCAGCCTTCCCCCTTCTACTGGGAAGGATCTTGATGGTCCTATGATTGATGCTAATATATGTGCATCGGCATTATTATCTATAAGATTATGTCTCCATGGCTTATTCGGAGGAACTAGATCTTCGAGAGCCTTGAGTATATCGTTCATTAAGCCGCTCTCATGTTCGTTAGCAATTATTGCCGCTGTTGCATGAGGGACAAAAACGTGACATATCCCCCTCTCTATTCCGGATTCTTCGACAGCTTGCTCAACGTACGATGTTATGTCTATGAGCTCCTTCCTTTTACTTGAAGATACATAGATCTGTTTCTGATATACTACCACTTTACAGTCCCAAATAACCTTGTGGGTAGTAGATTAAAGTGGGTGAAGTAATGATAGTGAAAAGAGATGGCGAAGGTTTTGCCGTGAATTCTAGAGGTACAGAGGTATGTGTGGATACGACTAAAGAAAGGTGTACCTATACAGTTGCCATTAATAACGAAGGTGATTATGACTACTGCCCTTTGGGTAAGAGATGCAAAAAGCCTATGGAAGGGTGGGTAGATCTTCACCCCTTTTCAGTACTAGTAACCCCAGGGGGGTGCGTGATTACTGATGGTAGGACGT
>JALWJF010000041.1 GCA_027081755.1 Desulfurococcales archaeon
AGAAGAGCCTAAAGGAGATATACCAGAACAGCGAGGCTCTAAAGATAATAAGGAATCCCAAGAACTTCAAACCTCCATGTGGTACGTGCGAATTCAATATAATCTGTGGAGGTTCTAGGGCCAGGGCGTACGCATATTTCGAAGACCCCTTCGGACCTGATCCAGCTTGTCCTCTGCCGGAGCTGAACATACCAAGAGATATAGTGGATGAAGCTCTGGCGCCGTGGAAGACCACTAAAATGTGACCCAGACACTATTCTTTTGGTGTCTCAAATGCACTATCTCAAGGCCAAAAAGGTCTATGTAGGTAATGGCAATATTCTGAAAGATATCTATATAGCATTTGATGAGAGGATTGTTTACGTGGGTAAGGAGAGGCCCAGAGAAGGAGAGGACCTAGGGGAGTTTGAAGTCGTAACTCCGGCATTCCTAGATGCTCATTCACACATAGGCATGGATAGGGCAGGAGAGCCGTGGTATGAAGAAGAAGCTAACGAAGAGATGGACAGTGTCTTACCGTTTTTGAACGCGGAAGAAAGTGTCTATATGGACGACAAGGCCTTCGAGGAAAGCGTCGATTGGGGTGTCTTGTACTCCGTCGTATTGCCGGGCTCGGGCAACATAATAGGAGGCAAGGCAGCTTTACTGAGAAATTGGGGTAAGCACATAGATAAGGCATTCATCAAGCATGTAGGCGTTAAAGCAGCTCTCGGCTATAATCCCAGATCAACCGTGCATTGGAGAGGTACCAGACCATTCACCAGAATGGGTGTGACTGCTCTCTTTAGGCAAGCATTTGAGAAGGCGATAAAAGAGTTAGAAGAAGTGAGGAAAGGAAAGAAGAGTTGGGAAGAGGTTGAACCAATAACTAAGGCCTTAGCCCCAGTTATAGAAGGTAGATTGCCACTAAGAGTTCACGTTCATAAAGAAGATGACATTGCTATATTGAAGAGGCTAGCCAATACTTATGGTTTTAAGTTTACTGTTGATCACGCATGTGATGTGCATACTGAAGAAGGATTCAAGATGATAAAGGAAATGGGCGTACCACTAGTATATGGTCCCATAGATTCTCATCCGTATAAGGTGGAACTGAAACATGAGAGCTATAAGAACGTGGAGAAGTTACTGAAGTACCTACCAGAAGTGATAGCGGTAATGAGTGACCATCCCGTTACCTTACAGAGAAATTTAATGTTACAGTTGAGGTTCTTTATGATGTATGGGATGTCATTCGAGAAAGCAATATCTCTAATAACGTACAATCCTGCCAAGATCGTTAACTACCCGGTGGGTGAGATATCTGTAGGTAAACTAGCTTCCATAGTTGCATGGGATGGAGAGCCCTACGTATTAGGGACTAAACCAGTCCTCGTCATAGGCGAAGGCGAGATATTAAGGAAATAATTGAATTTGTACATTTAAGGAAATTTGATCTTAATCGCACTCATCAAGACCATTAACCTGTCGCATACTTTTTAGATTGTATTAAGTTTGCCCCTATGGTCACTAGAAAAGTATCTCAAAGTTTTTAAAGAACACATGGATTAAACCCAAATACATATAAAACTGGCCACTTATTGGCAACTGGATCTCTCTTACATGTTACTAAGTTGTTTAGCTTGCTTATTAGTTCTATTGCTATTTTGTTATTCTTATTCTTTTACCTAGCTATGTAATTTAGTAAATCATGGAAGGCCGATATCCATGGTGTAGCCGGGTATAGTATGAATGCCCTAAGGAGCCAACCCAATGGTCTTGTCTATGTAGAGTTTGTATCCAGCACCAGCTAGTATGAACAGTAGAAGTGCTATTGATAGTTTCCTCTTTTTCTTTTTATATTCCTTGGCAAAGGTTGTGACTCATGCAAGGTTCATCCTCTGTAATTCCAGCTTCACGGACATTGGTAGCTTATCAAAGTCTTTGCCAATGATTTTTCTAAGTTCCCGTTCAATCTCTTTTTCGATCAATAGTGCTTCCTCCGCCTTCTCGTTTTTAGTGCCCTCCTTGAGCTAAAGTTGTTGTCCATACTTTGTTATCTTTTCTTTTCTCTTTGGAAGTTCTTAAAAGAAAAATCTTCGTGGATATATAAGGTACATAAGCGGACTAATTAGGAACGTTCCAACCACTCGAGCCATTTCGGGAACACCAAATCGGCCTTGCGAAGCAAGTTGTCGTAATGGACGTGAGAGACCTTCAGCTCGCCGACTCTGCCTTGAATGAACTGCATTAAGGTCTCCGGGTGCTCGCCCAAGGACTGTGCCTTCTGAGCGAATGCCTCTTTCATGAAGTGTTCGGCGAATTTCCTCAGCTTCGAGGGCTCAATTATGCCGAGCTTTTTCGCCTTCTTGGTCAAGTATGACCTATTGGTGATCGGCTCTACCGATGAGAGCGCCTCGAAGGTCTCCTTGCTCATGAAGGCCCACAGAGCGCTCTTCTTTCCTCTCTTGAGACCCATCCAGCAGCGGCAATGCCTCTCGAAGCACTTGCACTGCTCTTCAAACCTCTTTAACGGTTCTACGTAGACCCTTTCGCTCGGGCTCCAGTTGGCGACAAGCTCTAAAGCATGAGCCAGCCTCAAGCCGCTCTCGAGCATTAAGCGATAAAGCCAGTAGACCTTTCTGTTCTCTTCTTTGAGAACCTCAAGGGCCTCTCTCACCTCTTCAATGCTTATCTCGTGAACAGCTATGTTGACCTTGTACCGCCTCGAAGGGACCTTCTTCAGGGCCCATTTCGCGAAATCGCTATCAACCTTCCTCTCGAGCATGAGCCACTTCAAGTAGTGCCTAAAGACCACTCTCGCCCAGTCCGGTAGGTCTGAGGCCCTCTCCACCAAGGCCTCGTCTAGCACCTCTCCCTCGAAGTGCTTGAGGAATAGGGAGCGGTAGTACTTGACATACTCCGCGCTAATTCCCTTCTCTTCCAAGAGCCACCTCTCGAAGCCCTCTTCCCAGCGCATTAATAGAGCTGGCTGAGGCTTGAGCGAGAGCACCTCATTCCCCAGTGCCCGAGCGACCCATTCGAGAACGATCTTCCGCAAGAGAGGGTCTCCGAGGGCTGCGCTCAGAAGCGAAATTACCGCAATGAGCCTCGGCCTCCCCTCCGGGTCAACCAAGCCAAAAGCCTTCATTATTTCGTTACCTATGGCAGCTAAGGCATCCTCGAAAGGAATGAGTGTTAGAAGCTTCGATATCGCCTCGTCGTTAGGAATGACTTCGCCCTTGGCGTAGCGGTAAATAGTGCTCTTGCTTTTGTCAAAAGCCTTCGTCAGCTCGTTAGCTGAAAAGCGTTTGAGGGCATGGCGGAAGAGCTTAACTCTGCTCAAGTTGTCAAGTTCGCTAATGAACATCGGTTGCACTTCGCTGATATGATCCATGCAACTCATGTGGTGTTTGGGATCATAACCGCCAGCGATTTTTGAACTCGATAAGGAAGCACCACTCCTGCTTCGAGATCCGAATGTGTTAACGGGTGGAGAGTTAGGGGATGCCAGGTGGTGCGGCGGCCGGGATTTGAACCCGGGATCTCCGGCGTGGCAGGCCGGCGTCCTAGTCCAGGCTAGACGACCGCCGCGCTGCTCCGTGGCCTAGGTTTCAGCTTTCCTTAATAAGCTTTAATTCTTAATAATAGAGAATGTACGATTCACCTCTAGGCGCTAAAAGGAATGAATTTGGTATTGCTCAAAGGGATGAAACTTGATATACTGGGGTAGAGCAAAAGTTCCAGAGAGACGTCATCATGCCTATGCCCTCGATCCGGTAAAGCTTAAGGCATCTGCGATACTGGCATATGATGATTTTCAGAAGGGATGTCATATATCTAGGTACTTTCCTATAGAAGTCCTACTCTACTATTATGGCACACATCAAGTTAGGGAAGCATTACGCTTAAATGACATTGAACTTAATGGTGTTAATGAAGCCTACTTCGCTGACATAGAACTACCGCCATTCGTCACTTGGTTTACCATACTGGAGGGTTGTGTTTTCGAAAACGTTGATCCAGAGTGGTGGGTAAAAGCTATGAAGGTCAGACTTCTGAAACGAAGAAAGGTCTGTCGCAAGAGGACTCACAAGTAACGAAGTATGTTGAAGAATGTGTCCCTCTGAGCGGGTATTCTTTCCGCGGTACGAGCGTAATGTGCGAGTTCATCTAGTGTGGCGTAGCCTTCATGGGGTTTTGCGGATCTAAATATCTTTTCACTATATGCAGTGCCTACTAAGTCGGAACCTCCATATGCCAAGAGTGCAGATGCATACTTCTTACCATAACCTACCCAATAGACCGAAATGTTATTTATGAAGCCATCAAGCACTATCCTGCTTAGCGCTACTACTTTGGCATCGTATGGTGCGGGAGCTTCATCGTTAACTAGGCCTTTCCTATAGAGTTCTGTGTTCCAAGGCTTGAATTTCAAGAGGATGAAGGTTAGGAAACCCCCAGTCTTCTCTTGAAGCCTCCTTATCTTGAACAAGTGTTCTATTATGTGTTCGGGCTTTTCTATATGACCATAAAGCATAGTTGCGTTGGTCCTTATTCCTAGTTTATGTGCTTCTTCCATAACCCTTAACCATTCGTCTGGGTCCTTTGCCGGTGCAATTACCTTCATAACATCATGATTGAGTATTTCTGCCCCTCCGCCGGGCATAGCGTCTAAGCCAGCATCTTTCAGCCTCTCTAACACCTCTCTTATACTCATTTTGTTCACTTTTGCAATATAAGCTATCTCAGTTGCAGTTAGTGCCTTTATCGTTAACCAAGGCCATCTGCGTTTGATTTCTCTGAACATAACCTCAAAGTACTCTACCGTTAGTTCAGGTATCATGCCCCCTACTATATGGAGTTCGGTAACACCTAAGCTCACAGCTTCAGCAACTTTTCTTAAGATATCTTCTATACTCATAAAGTAGGCATCTGGATCAGTTGGTTCTCTATAGAACGCGCAAAGGGGACAGCGATAAGTACACACGTTTGTATAGTTTATGTTAAAGTTAGAGACGAAAGTTACGACATCGCCGACGCTTCTTCTTCTCTTAGTATCAGCTATAGACGCTAAGTAATGAATATCTTTGTACCACAAATTGACTGCATCTGAAAAAGATACATCATCCAAATACTCCATACCGTCTTACCCTACCTCTGGGTTGTGTAGCAAGATTATTTATTAATAAGTATTAGAACACTCCTATCTTCTTGGTCAGAGTTAGGAAGTTCCTTAATATTTTTTGACCGATGGGGAGTGTACCGATACTCTCGGGATGGTATTGTGTTCCGAAAATCTTATAGTGCTTGTGCCTTACACTCATGATTTCGCCGTCGCTTAGTGATAGTGACTCAACAATTAGGCCATCTCCGAGTTTATCTATGACTAAACTATGATAGCGCGTGGCTCTGAACTTTTCTGGAATGTCAAAGTATAGTGGACCACGATTTATTACAATAATTTCGTCAACTATTCCATGATAAATCCTTTTAGATCTTCTTAATGTACCTCCCAAAGCTACATTGATTATTTGCATACCTAAGCATATTCCCAAAATAGGAATATTTTTACCAAACCTCTTTACTATTTCGATGCTTTTCTCGAATTTATTCTTCTG
>JALWJF010000042.1 GCA_027081755.1 Desulfurococcales archaeon
CTATAGCCTCCTTGGCTGCCTCTACATTTTCATATTCTCCTATTATGGCTACAACGCCATTACTTATACTTAGGTAGACGTGTGCTATCCTTTCAATGTTTTTCTTTGCCTTACCTCCCTTTCCAATGATCCTTCCGAGTATTCTCTTCAGTTCTTTTGTATCATGATGATCAAATAATAAATCTTTAACATCTACAACCTCCATTACGTAGTCGTCATTAAACAATAGGAATGCTATGTCTGGTTCAAAGCCATAGTTAAGCGCTGTTAGTACCTCTTTGGCCTTCATTAAATCTAATGAGGTTGATCCCTCAGAGGGTTCTATGATAACCCTTCCCCCTTCCTCTATCTTTATCTGTGTATGAGTTCTCCTCATAATTTCGTCTAGGATCCACTTTTCTCTTTTGAGTTTATTTAAGGTGCTCTGAGATAAGGTTAGATACATTTTTATCATACCTGACAAGGGGTCCTCACCCTATGCTCAATCGAGATTTGGTATCTGAAGTATATCAGCTTGAGGACAAGAGACCAGTCGTTTTAAGAGATTTGAGTATAGCTGTGATCGTGGGCTATCAACATCCTCCAGGAGAATATATTGCATATACCAAATATGTTTATACTGGTAAAGGACTTTGGAAGGGTTATGAAAGATTAGTTAAAAAGTATTCTCCATCTGATGTGTTAACGGGAAGAGTGATCTATGACCCTAATTTTGAGACCAAGGTACCTATTGTAAGCATGTCTAATATAATTGAAGCACCCGATCCCCTGAAAAGAATGGAGGAAATACTCTCTTCACCAAAGGATGAGCACGAAAATGAAGCCTTAACGGTTAAAGAAAAGACTTCCCTCGACCTAGGCATATCGGGTTCTCTGTTATTAAAGATACACCACAAGAGATCAGATATAGATCTCTTGATATATAGCAAATATGAGGATGCGTGGGAAATTCTCAGGGAATACGGCAAAACAGATCCTCAATGGATAGTTAACGTTTCTGAAAGAGTAGGTCTCGATATTGAGACTGTTAAGAGGTATTACTATAGTAAAGCTATTAGGTCTATTTGGAATAAATATCCCATTTCTTTCTCATATGTAAAAAGGTATTATAGGGAACAGTATGGCAGCTTTCCCAGAAGAACTAATAGGATTTATGAAGGTGAAATAACGCTAGGTGATGTGGAAGATAGAACGTTCCTCTATCCGCACTTCAGAAAAGGAAGCGTGAACGTGTTAAGCTTCGAAAGTGCATACCTAAGACTACTTGTTGAGTGTGAAAAAGTATGGGTAAAGGCGCCCGTTTTTGAAAGTGATGAAGAAACCTTTGTAGTCCTAGGTACGAAGGAATACCCTGGCGTTATGAAACCAAGGCAACCTTGCCGTTAACATAAACTCTTACTTTATTGGCATCCCCCCATGCTACTATTACATCGAGTAATTTTGAAGGTGGGCAGATGTCTAACCATTTCTTAATTTTGCTTAATGTAATATTGAGTATCAATGTATTGTTTATTACTTTTACTGAAAAGCTCACCTCTTTACAAGTTTCTCCGGGCAGAGGAAATAACACGACTATCCCTCTGCCTTTCTTAATCAATTTTATTAAGTCGGAGTAGAGGTACCTATAATTACAATGTACATCGATGGTCGCATTTTTATATACCAGAGGTTTTGGAACACTAGTTAAGGCTAACGCTTCAACTTTGCATGCATCGGCTTTCCCAGCTAAGGCAAAAACGTTGTTCGTTATTTCTTTCACGTTCCATACTCCATGTATCTTGTTTGGCGGACCTCTAGCGATTACGATACCTCTATTTGTTATCCAGTACCAAGCTTTTTCAGAAGGGACAAGTGCCTTGATGGTTAAATTTAGTGGGAATGATAAAAGTGATGCTGAGAGTATGACCAGAAGAACGAAAAGTTTTGGCACACTCCTCATTATTATGACCATACTGGTATTATCAGTACCCTTAAAGGCAGTTGTTTGTCCAAATCCGCCCTCACCAAAAGAAATTCTACTTTATGAGAATACATTATCAATAGTGGGATTGAGTGATGTCTGTAAGGTCAAATATGTTAATATAACTATTATATATGATAACATAACAAAGACATTTGTACATAAATATAATGAGAAAACGGTAAACATGATTATAACACTACCAACTAAAACGCCTTTGACCGTTACGTTAAGGTATTCGAACTATGGCAATAAGGTCGGAAGTCTCAAGTGGGCGATAAGCTATCTACCATACACTACATACACCTTAGTTAAGATGACTTCTGTGCTTTCTGGAACGGTATTAAGATATTTCGTATTGGTGAATCCTCCACCCAACAAACCTCTGCTACCAGAGATTTTTGGTGATCCGAAGATCCAGAGTAGTATATTGGTAGTAGCAATTGCGCTCTCATCGTTAGTGGGACTAATTAAGATTTTGAGAGGTGACTAGTTTAGATAAAAGGACATTTACTTAGAATTACATGAGAAGATTGATCCGAGTAACAGTTTTGGGTGCGGACAGATTTACACCGGAATTCTATGAACGCTTAGCATCGCTATGTGTGGATAAGATCTACTTGGTAACGGATGACATAGTATATTTAAACAAGATAAAGGGTTCATGTAAGGGTAAATGTATAGTAACTGATCTAGAGAATGCAGTAGCCATGTCCACCGATATAGTAGTAGAAGCCCTTGGCTTCGAGCTCGCGAAAAAGGTAGTCAAGGAGCTCCTCTTGAGAGGTTCTAAGGTTATACTTACAACACAATCACTGCTAATTGAGGAAGAAATAAAGAAGGAATTAGAAAGGGCTAATGAGAAGGGCGGTGAAATAATAGTTCCTTTCGGCGCAACGCCTATGTTAGATCTCATAGAAGCTCTATCGTTACTCTCAGACAGTGAAGTTTATATTGAGGTTAAGAGACCGCCCATGTTTCTCAAAAGTGCACTAAAAGAGGCTGGGTTAGATCCCGATAGTATAGACTTGGAGGTTGTGGTTTACGAAGGACCAGCATCTTTTGAGCTAAAGAGGGTAAAGGAGGATATAAACACATTAATGGCCCCCATACTAGCACTGGGAAAAGACATTCATGTTAAGATAATTGCCGACCCTGATGCAGATAAATCAACCTATAAGATAAGAGCAAAGGCTAAAGGTATTAACGCTCACTATGAAGGTGTATACGAGATAACAGAAAGAGGATTGAGCGTGATAGTTGAATACTCGGTTTTGAGGGCGATAGCGAGGGAGTGTAAGAGGGGGATAAAAGTATTATGAAAGTTGCTTCGCTCCTTTCCGGGGGAAAGGACAGTAACTTTGCATTGCATTGGGCAATTCTCCACGGATTAGAAGTTTGTTGTACTTTAACGCTTAAGCCTCCAGAGGATTCTGAACTTCTACAGTTTCCAGCAGTAGAACTTGCTAGACTTCAGTCAATTGCAATGGGCTTACCAAATATATATGATGTTGGTAATGAAGAAAAACTAATCGAGCTTATGAAGAAAGCCAAAGAGATGGGAGCCGAATATGTTGTCAGTGGTGCATTACTTTCTGACTATCAAAGGCAAAGGATGAGTACTTGGGCTGAAAGATTGGGGCTGAAACCATTAGCCCCTTTATGGAGAATTGATCAAGAACAATATATGAGAATGTTGGTGCGCAATGGTTTTGAAATTATGATAATTAGAGTGGCAGCCGAGGGCCTAGGTCCCGAATTCTTAGGCAAAGTACTGACTTCGAAGGACGTTGAAGAAATCATAAGAAGGGCCAGGAAATATGGTTTCAATCCAGCCTTTGAGGGCGGTGAGGCAGAAACGCTAGTCCTTAAGGCTCCGTTATATAGGAAGAGGCTAATTGTGAAGGGCAAAAAGGTTCATCGTGGAGGAGGCGACTGGATCTTCAGAATAATTGAAGCAACTTTAAGTGATCTTTAAAGGTGCTAACAACACGCGATTCGTGGGGCACTAAGATCATGAAATACTTAGTTGACACCATGAGAGAAATTGCTACTTTCATATTTTTCGCTAGTAAAATGTTAAAGGAACATCAAGTAGAGGATTTCACTAACTTACTTGTCAAAACGTATAATACACCCGGTACGAAGGTACTAGTTATGGGAGCGGGCAGAAGTGGACTAGTCGCTAGAGCCTTTGCGATGAGACTAATGCACTTAGGTTACAGTGCTTACGTGTTGGGAGATACCATAGTGCCCAGCGTGAAGGAAGGAGACGTTGTGATTGCCATTTCCGGGAGCGGTAGCACGAAACTTGTGGTAACTGCTGCAGAAGCTGCCAAGAATGTTAGTGCAACTGTAGTAGCACTCACTAGTTATCCTAATTCTCCTCTAGGAAAGTTAGCTGACATAGTCGTGGAAATACCAGGTAGGACAAAGTTATCCAAATCTCAAGATTACTTTGCGAGACAAATACTCGGGCAACACGAGCCCCTAGCGCCACTGGGTACACTGTTCGAACTAACAGTTCAGTCATTCTTAGATAGCCTGGTTGTTGAGTTGATGCATAGATTAGGAAAGACTGAAGAAGACTTAAGAATGCAGCACGCGAACATCGAGCTGTGAGGTTTGAAGTATTACGAGAGTTTGACCCATGGAAAGGTAAGCTATGCACATGTCCTAGCAAGTATAGCTTACAACCATATACCAACTGCCAGTTCGGCTGTCTGTACTGCTATGCCACATCTTACATAAGACAGCCGTTCGGTCCAAAAAAGAACTTTCTAGAAAGACTTAAAAGAGACTTGAGAAAGGCTGACAGGACAAAGATAATTAACATGTCTACCTCGAGCGATCCTTATCCGTGGGTAGAGGAAAAATTATTGCTCACACGAAGGTCAATAGACCTCATATTAAAGGCGGGCTTTAAGCTCCTAATAACTACTAAAGGACATCTAGTCGCGCGTGACGTTGACTTACTGAGTATGGGTAACTCAGCAGTCATGATTACCATAACTACGCTAGATGAAACATTAGCTAAGAAAATAGAACCCGCAGCTCCAAGCCCTAAGCTTAGACTAAATGCGCTAGATAAGTTAAGAGATGAAAGAGTGCCTTTTGGAGTAAGGATAGATCCCATAATACCTGGTGTTAATGAAGACTTCGAAGAACTGTTGAAGGAAGTTTTGGAAAGGGGCGCTATGCATATAACCTTTTCAATTTACAAGGCAAAGCCTGATAACCTAAGGAGAATGGCAACGTTATTTCCGCACTTAAAGTCTATGTACAAACGCGGTGTGAAGATAGGAGGGTATACGTACTTACCGAACGAAATTAGAATGGAGATTATTAAGAAGATAGTTAAGGTTGCGGAGAAGTATAGAGATAGGTACAACTTTACTTACTCTTTCTGCCGCGAAGGTGTGGTAACGGGAGCGCCCTCTTGTGACGGTTCACATCTAGTGTCACTGGCTCGATCTCTATAAGAGGAGTACTAGCTTCGTTTAGTCTTTGTAGCTTTAGCACACAGAAGCCGTTAATGTTGCATATACACTTACTGTTCACTTCATCACATCTTTTACAGTCGTTTAGTGTAGGAGCGAAATAACCGTCCTTGTCTATCCTAGCGAATAATTC
>JALWJF010000043.1 GCA_027081755.1 Desulfurococcales archaeon
GTGGTGAACTGGTTGTTGGCTAAAATCCACGAAGGGACGATCTCCAGGAACTTCTTCTACGATTTAATGGATAATTACGAGGAACTCGAAGGACTTGAAGGAGTAGATAAAGAAGTATTCTCAAACTTACTAATCTTTACCGCGATGAGCAACTCAAGCTACGAACATGTTAAAGATGACTTTTCAAAGTTAGCTGAGAAGCTCGAGGACGAGGTCTGTAAGATATGCTATAATGAACATCATCTAAATCCATTTTCTACGTTTGTCAAGTTTGTTATGGAATGGTATAAGGCGGTGAGGTGAAGAATAGTGTTCATTGGATTCGAACCCATAAGTAGCTTGAACTTCAGAAGGGCTCTTCCATATTCCCCTCAAGCTAGAGGGCCAGTGATGTTCGGTGAAAGCTATCTCATGAAGACCACTACCCTCTTAGGAGCTTTAGCATACTTGGGATGGTTAAGGGATGAAAACTGTACGAAAGAAGGAACGGTTGATGAACCATTCGTAGGCGTTAGCAGCTGTCTGAAAACGTTAGGCATAGAGAGCTTGAGAGGACCATTTGCCTTAAAGGGCTCTAACGTATACTTTGGCGAGGACAAGCTCTATCCCTTGTTAAATGTTCTAGAGCTATGGAAAAGGCTTAAGGATGAAGGTATAGCAAGTGAACTCTTAAAAGGAAAGACGGTATTACCGAGAAAGAAGAAGTCAGTATGGGAAGTGTATGGTAAAGAGGAAGACCTGTTTAAAAAGGCGATATCCTATGGAATAGCTTTGGAGAGAGATAAGAAAGCTATAAAAGAAGGTTACTTGTACATAAAGGAAAGGGTATTCCCAAGAGACAAGATCGTGATGGGCTTCTTCGCTACTGGGAATTTATCTTTGAGTATGGGAGCCTATCCCTTTGGAAAAGGTGGAACGGCCAGAGTAGTGGAAATTAAGAAAGAGCTCGAGGACTTCTTGGACTTGAATGGTAAGAGTGAAGAGGGGCTCTTATTATTCCTAACCCCGACGATACTCCTCAAGCCCTCGGAAAAAATTGAGGACATAACCGTTGAAAGGATAAAGGACGTGATCGAAAACGATCTGGGATGTGGCGTAGAGGAAGTGAAACCCTTCCCACTCTTGAGGAGGTTTGAAATAACCTTGTACCCGCTAGGCTGGGACTTGGTAAGGGATATCCAGAGACCTCACGTACCCGCAATAGTTCCCGGCTCGGCTGTCTACGTTAAGTGCAGAGGCCCCTTGAGCGCTGGGGTGTATGGTCTAGGCGACTACTCGTACTTAGGTTTCGGTACAGCTCTGTTTTCGCCTTAGGTCTGGCGCCGGGGGCGGGATTCGAACCCGCGCCCCCCGTTAGGGGGAGTGGCTCTCCAGGCCACCCCCTTGGGCCGCTCGGGCACCCCGGCGTTCATGGCTTCCGCAAAATGCCTTAAAAGTTTAATCTATCAAAGGAACTGATTAGAGAAATAACGTTTTACGTTAGCTCTTATCTTGAGAGACGATGTTAGTCTTTGGACATCCAGTGAGCCAAGTGATACCTCTATGGAAGTATTTCCCAGTTAAGGCAATAATGCTCAACGCGTTTCAAATTGCAAAAGCGAAGAGGCTGTATGAAAAGATAAGGGAGCATGGAATAAGAGAAGTGTTCGGAATACCCGACGAGGTCCGAGTATGGCTTGACTCTGGCGGCTACCAAGCTTTGAGGAGAGGAATAAAGCTGAAGGTAGAGGATGTAATAAAGTGGTACAACGAAATGAAGGCAGACTACTGCATAGCTTTGGACAGTCCGATAGCACCTAACGATCCAAAAGCGGAGAAGAAGGTTAAAGACAATATAAGGAATGCGAAGGAAATGTATAGAAAGGTCAACTGTGAGCTCCTACCCGTCTACCACCCCGTTAATGATGATCTGCTCTGGGAGTACTATCAAGGATATTCATTTGCCAACATGAAGGCTGTTGGAGGGCTAATACCTAGGATATTGACGCAGAAGAATGCGTCCCGTAGAGAGGGATGGGACTTCTTAGTGAGGGTTAGGGAGATGGAGAGCTCTTGGCTCCATGCCTTAGGCTTAGGAAGTCCTACTACCTACCCTAGGTTGATGAGCCTAGGCTATCAGAGCGCTGATACCCAAACGTGGAGACACAAAGCAGCTTACGGCAAGATAGTGCTTCCCGGAAGGGGAGAGAGACACATAACCGGTAAGGAGATAAAATTCGGAAGGAGGAAGATAAGCGAGGACGAGAAGGAAGAAGCAGTTAGAATTGCGAGGAGACTTAATTTTGCTTGGTCACAACTGGTGAATGACTTCAAGGCCAGAGCAATATTTAATGCATATGTTCTTCACCTAGTGAGCACCTCTCCAATACCATTTCCCTCCCGAACAGCTTGATGGCGCTCCAGAAGGCTATGGACGCCTTCCACAAGTCCTCAAGTCCCCCCTCCTTAATCTTCGCCTCCGCTCTGCACCTCATGCCCGCAAGGCCCAGCTCCTCTTCTAGAATGTACTCGAAGTAGCCTTCTTCGTTGATAAGCTTTACCTTACCTTCCACATCTCCATATATTATCACCTCCGAATCCTTAATCTTCGCCTTAACTCTCTTTCCATCATCAAATAGCACTTCAACCTCTTTGTCAACTCTTATTTCGGTTACGAAGCTGGGGTACATGTCTTGTAGGAGCATGTTGACCAGTAAGCTGGTTGGCCTTAGGAAGTCAACTTCGTCTCTTTCAAGGCAGTTCTTTAAGGTGGTCGGTACTGAGAGCTTCTTAACATTCTTATTGATCATTATAATAAAATCGTTCCCGTAGAGTCTGTCCATGAACACGTAAGGACTCTTTGCAAGTCTCGATTCCGGAAGGACCTTCAAGAGCCTTTCGAGCAAGTGTTTGTGGAGTTCGCAAATCTTTTTGCCTTCTAGCTTGAACAGCATCATATCCTTAAATACTCCCAAGCACATTACGGACGGCGACTTAGGATCCATGAAAGAGAACAGAGGCTTGCCGAGCCACACCCTAAAAGACTCGCAGAGCTTGCCTACTGTGGCTAAGGGTAACGGGTACTTCAGCACGTTCAAGAATGACGGGTCCCTAGGAGGAAGCCACATAACCTTCGGTTCGGGCAAGGACTTGAGCTTCTGTTCGAGGAGCGATTTGGCAACCCCATCGAAGACCTTCAGTAAGTCAGATACTGTGTCTTCGCATATGTCCCTACACATGAAAGTCTTAGGGATCACTGCCCTAGAACCAAACCCCGTCTTGGCGTCTTTCATAACCAGTTCAATGCTTCCTTCGAATTCTTTTCTTTCAACTAAAATGTCCGACAATACTCTGTCTTCGAACACGAACAAGAGCATGGTTATCCGTTTAGATATCTTAACAAGAGGTGAAGATTTTTTCGTCAATATAAGGATAATAGAGCTCAAGAGAACCAAGATGAGTGTTAGAGAAATTAATAAGGAAGACAAGCTAAGGCTGAAATGTGAGAAATGTATTAGGTGTGCTCTTGAACTAGTTAGATGCCTTAGGATTCCAGTAATCGAGGCATCTTAATATTAACCCCAGAGGTCGCTACTTCAGTGAGAGAAGAACTCAACTACTTGAGGACTCCTTTAGGTCTCATTCAACAATGTAATGTCTTTTCATACTCACTTCAAGTATCTCTAAGGCCTTTTTGATTTCTTAAGTTTCTTCAACGCGGCTACTATGGGTAAAGCGAATACTACAGAAACGCCTTCGCTTCCTTCATAGGCCGTAGTGTTGGTCTGGCTTTGAGTAACGCTTTGAGGCTTCTGGTTCACAATTTGGTAAAGCTCAACGTTGCACCAGTCCGGCGAGAACGCTGGGACGTAACTGTCTCCAAACACGTTGTCCTTAAACCAAGTCACGTCCTTTAACACGTTTGGGCACCAACACTCCTTCAATGCTAGGGTTAGGTTTGAGGCGAAGTATAGGTAAACGCTGTCATCAGCCTCTACGAGCAAGTAAGTGCACTTCGGCGAGAACCTTACCTTGTTTATGTAATCGAACGGGCCCAGGAGCTTTATTACCTTTCCGGACGTCAAGTTGTAAACGTACACGTAAGAGGAGCCGGATGCTGCTAGCAAATCTCCACAAGCGCTTACTGAGGTAACTGGGACGGCAAAGGTTATGTTCTTTATTATTTTCCCCGTCGTCTCGTTAATCACTTCTACCTTCCACCACTTTTGATCCGCTACGAACAAGAGGCCTTTGTAGTAGGAGATGTCGGAGGCTTGACCTACGTTAGTGTTCCACATCGCTTTCAACTGACCGTTATATATTACAAACTTCGCACACGAGGTATTGCAAGCCACGAAGCTAGTGGTATTTAAGCCCTTTATTACCTTCGCGTAGGCGTCATCGATAGTGAAGGTGGCTATTAGGTTACCGTTTATTGCGTCGTGCAAGCGAACCTCGTTTCCGACCAGCACGAAGAACCTGTTATCCGAATAGCTGAGCGACGTGGGCAAAGGATAGTATTCCACGTAGTTCAGCTTATCTTCCATCGGTATTATCAAGTATCTCTGAGCTAGGGGCTCCGAGACCAGTACGGTGTAATTGGATATAGCTAAGCTTCCACAGCCAGTGTAGTTCTGGGCGCTCACGAAGAGCCATATGAGCTTTAACGTCAGCAACGTCCCATCCGTTCTCTCCTGTATGGTACCAAAACGATTATAACTTTTAACAGCATCACTCACAGAACCGGTATCTGGATACCGGTATGGAGATACCGTTTGTTGACAGGGAAGCCGAGTTAAAGCTCTTGAACAAGGAGTGGGAGAAGGAGGGCTTTTCCCTAGTAATAATATACGGACGGAGGAGGGTTGGGAAGAGCAAGCTGCTCAAGGAATAGTTAAGTGTGCCCATGAGTACAAAGGTAAAGCCCAAAATCCTATGGGAAAAGCATGCGTCAAAGGAGGAGAAGTTAAACGAAGGCGAAAACTTACCTTCTGAGAATAAGGTTATGTTGGAGGGTATGAAAGGTCTGAAGCATATACTTCTCTACCTAAGTTTCTTTATGGAATCAATAGGTGTTGACTGCCTTGAAGGATACTAGAATGTATTTTATGGAAAGCATCTTTCCGAGGATCACCCGTATACGTCAATGCTATTTCTCTTAATGATAATCAACGGTCCACGCTTGGGTTTCAAGGCCTCACTCACTTTTAGTGATCCTCGCAGCGACGTCCAGTACCTCTTCCTTTCTGGGCTGGTATGGTATGTAAATCACTCCGAACTCTGAGATCCTTAATAAGTGAGCTTTACTGAAGTCAACGTCCTTGGTTAATATCGTTCTCTCGAGGTCTTTGGCCAGAGATATTACCTCTTTGTCGCTTATCCCTCTGAGGCCCAAATCTTGAAGCCTTACCACGTCTATTCCTAAATCCTTTAAGGCTTTGACCAACCTCTTTGGAACATTTTCATCAGCTAGGAGTCTAAGCAACTAGGTTTGCCCTCTTCACCACGTTTGAAGCAAAGCGTATGGCCTCGTATACCGCCTCTAGTGG
>JALWJF010000044.1 GCA_027081755.1 Desulfurococcales archaeon
TAAAAGGGGAGGTACGGCAGTAGTTGACGTTGGTGAGGAAAAACTTGTTAAAGTTCAGATTAATAATTGTAAAAAAGGCAAAATTATTATGGTTCTCTTTGAAGATGACCGACCAATTAAGGTATATCCAAGGAGGTTTGGCATTTGGAGAGGCGAATATCTGGGCTTTGAAGTAAGAACATTCAATAGCGTATACGATTTAGTTAACTTCTACAAACGCCAAAGTCTTAGAAGAATAGGGACCTCCAAGAGAGGTGAATGGCCTGGAAGATTAAAAGAATTTGTTCCATCAGATTTAGGACTAGTTTTCGGTCATCCTTCTGTCGGTTTACCAGAACTATATCCGGACCTCGATTTAGATGCTTTAGTCAATATACTTCCATGTCAAGGCGTAAAAACAGTTAGACTAGAGGAAGCCCTTTGGGCCTCAGCCGGATTACTCTTATCATTAGAGAGTGGACTTTGCAAGTGAATTTGGACAAGTTTTGGACAAAAATTGAACACGTTTTGGATTGTCTCTGTACTTGAAGTTGGATAACTCATTGGATAAACGCTTACTACATTTCCAATTTTCTATTTTTGAGGTAACTATACTTTTTCTTTTAATTTTTGTATAATATTTCGTTTTAGTAAATTTCATTTGAATTAAATATGCAAGATTCGAATTGTTGAAGACCGAGCACTCAAAGTGTATAGGTGTCGATTCGGTCTATACAAAGGATTGTACCACATTAAATACAATAGCTATGCGAAGACAGTCCAAGCCCCGTTCAAAGCTCGTCCAAATATACATTATAAATACTTCAATAATTCGATGAGACGTCTATCAGTTATTCGATATTTACTCCTCCTGCCTTTACTAACCTTTTCAACTAATCCTTTTTTACTAAGTGGTTCTTTAAGACGATAATGAACCGTACTTTTCGCTACGTCATATCCCTTATTTTTAAGCCATCTGGTAACATCACTCGGTCCCGCTTCACCCAGTTCAGCCAAGGCTTTCATTATCATCCTATCTAATTCATCTAACTCAAATAGAACTGTAGTCTCCATAGCCCTCTCAGCTTCTTTTATAGCTATCTCAATGTGTCTGTACTCGAGCTTACCATCTTTAGCAGCATAAGTTAGAGCCCTTTGAGCAACCTTTATAGCATCTCTTAAAATGGGGAAATGAGACCATATAGTCTCTATCCACTCTTCTTTGAAGGGGTAGTATGGGTTATCGGAATTCGCATAACCTTCCACTCTCTTTGCAAATACCGCTTTCATCTCGTTAGAGGTATAACCGGGTATTCTAATTTCAATAAATTTACTTACGATGAATGGATACTTCATTCTGAAGTTGTGCAAAGTATCCGGTGTGGATGCTATGACAAAGCTTGTATTGTTTTGACCTTGAATTAAATTATCCAACCAGAAGGCAATCGTTTCCAGTTTGTCTGTGTAGACAAAGCTATCAATTAAAAATATTATAGGAACCTCGGTATTCTCTAAAATGAAACTCAGAGCGGATTTTAACGTTTCGAGATCCAGCTTGCCGAACTTTTCATACCTCGTTAAGACGTTCTCCACGACTTGTGAAATATATCTAAAAAGCCTTTCGTACTCTTGGTTTAAGCTCACATAGTAGATCCAGCCGGGCTTCTTAAAGCCTTTTTCTATTCCCTTTAGTAAACTGTATAGGAACTTGGCCACGTTATCATCAAATGTAACTTTAACGACTATAGGTATATTGCGCTTTATCGAGGCTTCTAACGGTGATCTAGGAAATGGCACATCCATTTTGCTTTTCCAAAAGTTTAGGAACGTTGTCTTTCCTAATCCATAGCTCCCAACGATAAAGGTTTTTGCGCTTACGCCATTTTTCATTATTTTTTCATATACTAGTTTCTCAAAGATTGTGTCTGGTTCATATCTTTGTACGTAGAATCTAAGCATGTCTCCGTCTAATGGAACTGGTTCGAACCGTCGTATCAGTTCGTATAAGTCGATGCTCACTGTCTCCCCAGTTTCTGCGAAGAGTAGTACAAAGGTATAAAGAACAGTGTGTGATGTTTGGACAAGCTTTTGGACTACTTACTTTGAGGATTTATAAGTTGTCCAAAGGTACGAGATGCAAGTTGGATGAACAACGAAGTTGTACTGTAATAGTGGTTTGTCCAAATAACCTGCAGGGTGGTATTATGCCGGCCAAGGCGAAAATTATTACAAAAGTATTAGAGATGATATATCCTCTACATGATAGTGTCGTAGCTATAGAGTTTCAGAAAAGAGGCTTATACCTTGACTTATTAAAGAAAGTTCGTAAAGGTGCCAACGTCTTGGAAATAGGCTGTGGTACCGGTCGACTACTGGAAGGCCTTTGTGGCAAAGCCAGAGCTGTAGGCCTCGACATATCCCTAAAATTCCTAAAAATTGCAAAGGAACGGCTAGATAAGTGCGGTATAGACTTTGTGTATGGAACAGCAACGAACCTGCCGTTTAGGAGTGGAACTTTTGAATATGCCATAACTTACACAATGATGCATCATCTAACGGATAAGGAGAAAGTTCAAACTATAAAGGAGATTAAGAGGGTAAGTAAAACGTATCTATTCGGAGAGGTTGGGAAACGTCTGTGTTGGTCTGCTATTTTACTAAAGATTATAGGATCTAAAAGTCTTCTAACAAAACGTCATATCGAAGAAGCCGGTATGAGAGTCCTAGAATGGAAGGACGTGGATCAATTCTGTTTAGTCCATGGAATGGCAAGGTGAGGGTTTTAGTCCATACTCTCCTCTAGGTCGTTGGGAAATACGGTGATAAGGATACTAGCATCCCATCCGGGCGGATATCCAAGACCTCCAGAACTGAGGAAGGCAATAGATTCCTACAATGCCGGCAAGATAATCTTTGTCTCTTTGCACAGAATATGGAGAAACACGATGATGAAAGTGATAAGAGAACAATCCGAAGAAGGTTTAGATGTACTAACGACCGGCCACTTACTCTGGGATGACATATTTAGACCGTTTAACAAGGTATGGGAAGGTATTGAAATACCAGAAGTAGGAAACTATTACCGCTTCTATGAACTCAACTTCTACTATAAGAGAGTAAAAGTCAAGGCTCCAATAGTTCCCAAGAGACCAGCTACCGTTCACGAGCATGAAATAGCATCAAAGGTAGTACCAAGGTTGTTGAAAGCTGACTTACCGGGACCTCTAACCTTCGCGCTTCACGTTGAGGATGATTATTACAACGATATGGATGCTTTAATGTCGGATATATCGAAGGCATTGGCTTACGAAATAAGTTACTTGGCACCCCTAGTGGACTATATACAAATCGAAGAACCCGCTTTGGTTGACCCAGAGGTAAAACCAGAGTTTAAAGAGATGGGTATAGAGTACTTAAATCTGATGTTAAGGGATGTACCTATTCCGACTATCGTTAAAACATATTTCAAACCAGCGGAGGATGTATATGAGTTGCTCTTGGATCTAGATGCAGATGGATTAGGCTTTGACCTAACGGTTTGGAACATCGATGAATTTAAAGCCATTCTAATAGAGAACGGATATCCATATGATATCATAGATCTTGGTGCTACTGATGCCCTTAATGTTAAATTAGAACCTATAGAAGAAATGGCCAGCAAGTTGTATAGCATAATAGATGAAATAGGCGTTGCAGAAGCACATATCAGCGCAAACTATAGGTACGATGTATTGCCATACTCATATATAAGGAAGAAGATGAGGCGCCTAGCTGAGATAACCTTTAAACTGAGGGAGCTCGTCGAAGAAGGGTGAAAAAGCATGAGTTACAAAGTACCTAAGATCTTACCAACTACCGTTGTAGGAAGCTATCCAAAGTTCCCAATAGCTAAAGAAGCTCTAAAGAAGTACTATAAAGGTGAAATAAGCAAGGAAGAATTCGAGAGAATGATTAAGGAAGCAATAAGACTGGCCGTAGAGGATCAAATCAATGCTGGAGTGGATATAATCTCCGATGGAGAGCAGAGGAGGGAAGACATGGAAGTATACTTTGCCGAAAGAATGGAAGGCTTTGTAGTTGGTAACAATCCTGAGGATTGGGTCAGGATATTTGATAATGTTCATTATAGAAAGCCAGTTGTAGTGGACAAGATCAGATGGAAGGAACCTATGACTTTAATCGATTGGAAATATGCAACAGAGTTCTCGCAAGGAAGGCCAGTAAAGGCAATAATAACTGGTCCCTACACTATGGCAGATTGGGCATTTAATGAATATTACAAAGATAGAAATGAGCTAATAATAGATCTTGCAAAAGAACTGCATAAAGAACTAAAAGCCCTCTATGATGCTGGCGCGAGATACTTACAGGTTGATGAACCGGCCCTCTCTACACATCCCTATAAGGAAGATATTGATATTGCGAGGGAAGCCCTTAAGATAGTATTTCAGGGAATGGAGGATGCAAAGAAGATTGTCCACATATGTCATGGCCGTGTAGATAAGCTCTTCCCAGATATTCTGGACTATCCGGTAGACCAATTCGACTTAGAGTTTGTTAACAACAACTTCGAACTACTAAAAGTAATCAAGGAGTATGATTATGCTTCTAGCGGTAAAGAACTAGGATATGGCGTAATCGACATCCACTCTAAGAAAGTGGAAAGCAAAGACTTTGTGAAGAATGCAATATATAAGGTATTGGAGTTTATGCCACCAGAGAAGGTGTACGTGAAGCCAGACTGTGGCCTCAAGATATTAGGAGATAGAGACATAGCGTTCAAGAAGCTCAAGGTTATGGTAGAAGCAACTAAAGAGGTAAGGAAAGAGCTAGGTTATGAAGGCTAAGTTACTCACTCTTTTTCATGATTACTTCAACCATTTTACACTTTTCCGAAATTATATTTGCAATACTTTTCAGATCGTCGAGGGATGATGTTGTGTAATCCCTTTCTTGAGTATGTATATGGATAGCTATTCTATCTGGACATACTTCGCCTTTCACTACCCCATCACATTCAGAGTCCACCACGCCTTCTACTAGAAGGCATTCGCTGAAGGATATATTGCTCAACAGTTCTGCGAAAAGCGATAGGCTGTTCTTTGCCACTCCATGAAGTATTTTGAATTTTATAGTGGCTTCGACTATAGGTATTATTATATTAACCACAGAAGAGGGATTTTCGTCCAAGTCTATCATGACTTTATTTGTGTCGAGTTCTATGATCTCTACATACCCCAATCCCTCCTCCATAGCTTTTTCAAGTAGAGGAACGGCTTCGGGGCCGCTTATTATTTTACCGTCTTTCTCAGCTTCGAGAGCAACTATCTTTTCACCGATAACTTCTATCCTTAACATGATCTTACCTATGCCTTCCACTATCCCATCAAACACTAGCCTTCCTATGAATCCCTTTCGAGCCAATTCCTTGAGAAGGTTTTCCAGCGGGAACAGCTTGTCCACTCTTTTAAAACCTATGGTGCGTCCACGACTGATGAATGGCGTCTTTCATCACCCCCCAAGCTTCTCCTTTAGTGCATCAAATCCTGGCGTCTTATTAGTTATCACATATATTCCCATTATCTTCGGACCATGTGTAACCATTATGAATATTGAATCGGCGTACTCCTCTCTCATCATTTCTAGTTTTGATATTAGGTTTTCTAGCTCCTCTCTAAACTCCCTCATTTTCTTACTATACTCTAGCTCTAACTCTTGCGACAAAGTTATGAGAGTATTGTAGGCTTTCATGGGTGGCTTTTCGAGCATTTTCTTTCCTTCAGGAGGTTTACTCTTGAATCCCAATAGCTTATATTTAACCAACTCTTTTCTCTGAAAGTACAATATTGGTGTCATTAAATTGTCAAAATGTTTTAACTCTTCATCAATCGCATTGACTTCTTCCTTCAGTTTGTCTATAAATTCGTCCAAGTTGGTAGCAACTATTATCATAGTTTCATGACCCCCTCATTTACATTCTTGGCCTTTTCAACAAGCTTTGGATCTGGTATTATCTCTATATCAGGACACAAAAGCGACTTTGCTGATGTTATTAGCCATTTTCCGGGGCTCTGAAGAGGATAAACGAAAGCATCGGCACCAGTGACGGTTTCTATCTGCTCTGGCATTGACAACGAAGCCCCTATAACTTTCTCTTTACATATCAGTATGTCAAGTACCCAACGATCTGTAAGTGAAACGATATTGTAGGCTAGAGGTTTGTCTACTATCAACAATTCTTTAAACATGGCTTTAGGCTCATCAACATCCTTGGTAAAGCTTTCCCAATACATATTGTCAACGGCAGCTGAAGATGGATCAAACAGCTGAACTACGGGTATTAGGTTGCCGTCTAAGACTATACCCTCTTTAGCTGTAACGACTTTTATCAAGCTCATTAACTCGTTTACAGAGCCTATCTTCTTATAATCTCTATCCTCTAGCTCAGCTATCACCTCTGCTTCGTTGAGTTCTGTCACGAAGACCTTGCTTACGTTACTGCTAAACGCACCGAGATCGCCTCTAAAAGCAATTGGTACACCTTCAACAAATAATATTTCTAAGTACGGCCATACGACATGAAGTTTGGCACTTTTACCACCGTTCATCGTCTCGCTCAATGCTTTTATTAAATCTTTGTATTCGGCAACGAAGGATCCTATACTCCAACATAGAGAACTCATGCTAACTCCACCACGACCTCTTTTATGCCAACCTCATGTAGGTACATAGATGCAATGTTTTTCACTAGTTCTTCTGGTGGCCGCGGTCTAGGATTAATTATTACAAGAGTAGCTATACCTTCTTTCACAGTCACTTTAATATCATCAAATTCAATGCCAGACGCATTGAATCTATGGATAATGCCAAGGACTGCTTTCCCCAATGCTAGGACACCTATGCTAGCCACGTACTCTGTTCCTACATCCTCGGCTACAAGGGCATCTGCGCTCATCTCATCTATTATATCGATATCTTCGGGAGGAGGGTAGAAGTTTATACTCACATAAGACTCTGAGTCCATCTGTTCTATTTCCTTTAAGAACACATTCCATGCTTCTTCATCCTTGAATTCTTTCCACTCTCCTCTAACGATTTTGCCCTTACAGACTACAAAAAAGCCTTCTTTGTCATTCAGGTGGACTCTAAGACTTAAACATGTAGAGTCTTTTATTTTTATAAGAGCAGTCCTAGCACAGCTCTTTGAGAGAACGGAATGACCTAGAGGAATCTCAGTTACTATGTTCACGCCATTTCCCATTACTTGGACTTGAGTTTGGATAGAAAAATAAGGCTTGGGGGTTAGATTGATGTGGGTTCTAAAGCTTGAGTACAGCAAGAGATGCGAATAATCGCAAAGGAATTAAAAAGGTCAGAACTGCCAAGGACGTAATGTCCGAGGTAAAGAAAATTCAGAAGGGGACCGTAATACTCCTCATATTGAAAAAAGACTTAACTTGGGATAAGTATATACTCACCATTGAGAACAACAAGCTCGTTGCTGGTGAGCCAAAAATTCCTACCGAAAGCGACTTCAAAAATGCTATATTGGCATTATTGATAGTGCCACACACCATTAAGAAAGAAGAAGGACTAGAGAAACTAGTGGAGAGCGCTGGATTAGACGTTGAATCGCTACCGGAAGACGTAAAGAGGCTAGTACAACTAATTCCCGGCATCGAACTCTTCATACCAGATAAAGATCTGCTCGAGGCCAATGTAGGCGAAACAGTCATTCCACCAGAGGAAATTATGGATGAAGTCGTGAACATGATAGAAACCATGATTAAGGAACTAGGCTTGGAGGGTCAAGTGAAGGTTGCTAATCATGAGCTATACGTTATAGTGAGCAAGAGGGTCCCTAAGAAGGTGTTACAACAGTTGGAGAAAGTACTTGAAACTCGAGTTGGAGACTTGTTTAGGGTAAAGGTAACCACAGGGTGATAAACATGATATTCTTCTTTGGTAAGAAGAAAAAGAAAGAGGAGATAGTCGTAGGCGTTGATAAAGACAACGTTTTCGGTACTATGAGCCCCAAAGGAGGTGTTGGTAAGACCAGCATAACTGTTGAAGTAGCGTTCATCATCGCACAGAAGGACTATAGAGTGGGACTAGTGGACTGGGACTTGTGGTCACCAAGGCTTACTTCGAGACTCTTAGGGAGTTCGGAAGGACCTGGACTATTAGAACTACTCCTCGGTGAGGCTGATCCCGAAGATGTAATAAAAGAGGTGTCCTTCACCACTAGTGAAGGAAAGGTAGTTAGAGTACATCTCGTAGCAGCATCAGACAAGGATGCCTTGGTTAGGGGTGAAGTGAAAAGACTCGCACGAGAATTAGAAGACCACTATGACAAGATAAAGGAGAGAGCAGTCGCTTTGATAAATTACTTGGCTACCACACATGACATAGTATTCAATGACTATCCAGTACCCAGCGGACCAGCGCCAGCGCCCTTCCATAGAGTTGCTGCAAGCGCCACTCATTGGCTGAACATAGTGATAGATGCCGTACCCACTACGGCAGAGTATGCTGCGCGATACGTGGAGATGTTCTATCCAAGCTTACCCGTATATATGGTATTCGTCAACATGATCAAACCAGTTCATTATGAATATAGAGCGGCTGTAGCAAAAGCACCAGAACTCTGTAAGAAGTTCGCTGCCAAGTACGTTGTATTTGTGCCATTTGACGGAAAACTATATGACGTAAAGGTCTCCGGAGCAGCACCGCCAGCCAGCGTTAATTATAAGCCTACAGAATCCGCAGCTCTTAAAGTGCTTAGAGATGCAGCTATGAGGCTAATACGCAGAGATAAACCGATGGGTTGTGTAGCGCTTCACTTGAAGGTCCTCTAAGGGGGTGAGATACTATGCCCGAGAAAAAATGGAAGGTTAGAGAGGTTCCAGGGTATGAGGTCGAGTGGTACATAGTAGTTGAGCAAAGAGGCACTAACCTAGAGGTACTGGATTATGAGAACGTTAATGAAGACAAGGTAAAGATGCTCATCGATTCATTATCGAGCCTGTTTCATGATTTAAAGATGATATCTGACAAAGAACTCAAAGGGTTACCAACGGAAAAGAAAAATCTGGATGTAGTTGTAAAGACAGAAAAAGGATATATGAGCATGAGCTTTATAGCGGATTCAATACTTGTGGTTGCAGGTCTCAGGGAAAAGAGGTCTTAAGGATCTTATGTTGTTCTTACAATGACCAAGCGTACGTGTGCACCGTCCCACACAGCCTTTATATTGAGTTCGACGGAGAGTTCGCCCTCCGAGAATAAGGATTTGAATATAGCTATCGAGGATCTTAGAGCCCTTATCTTGTTTACCATTTCTGGGAGAACTGGCACGAGCTGATTCTTTACGAGTTCACTATCCGGATCCACCAGAACTTTCATGTTGGGGTATGCTGCAGAGCCTTCACCAGTACCTTCCATCTTCTCTTCGAGTAGTTCGAGTGCTTTGCGAAGCCCTTCTAAGTTATTGTGTAATTCTTTGTCCATTTCATCTAGTAATTCTTTGAAGTTTTTGTGTTCAGTTACCCTTATAGCCATTCTTCACTCACCCCATTCTTTCCATGACTTCTAGCAATAACCTAGTGCCCCAACCAGTAGGGTATTCAGAAGCCCAGTCAACGTTACCTTCAAATGCTAAGGCGGGACCGGCTATGTCTAAGTAGACCCAACGTTCTGGTGCGAATTCTTTCAAAAAGAGTGCGCCCATTATGCTACCTGCCTGTCTTATTTTTGAAATATTATTTATATCAGCAGAAGGGTGTTTGAGATATTTCCTATATCTTTCGTATAGTGGCATTCTCCAAACTATCTCATTAGTATATCTCGAGGCTTCTTCAAAGAGGTTTGCATCCTCATCTTTTGTAGCATAAAGGGCCGCTATGTCATAGCCTAACGCAACTATCTGCGCTCCTGTTAGGGTTGCGAGCGTGACCGTTAAGTTATTCATATCTTTCTTGGAATACGCAAGAGCGTCGGCGAGTATGAGCCTTCCTTCAGCATCTGTATTACCTATATGAACGGACTTGCCAGAGTAGCTCCTAACAATATCCTCTACCTTATATGCCCTTCCCGAGATCAAGTTCTCTGCAAGCGGTATGTAGGTGTTTATAGAGATAGGTATGTTAAGCTTAGCTGCCCATAGCGTTGCAGATGCTACAACAGCTGCACCGCTCATATCTGCATGCATCCCTCTCATGTATTCAGCTGGTTTTATGCAATACCCACCGGCATCGAAGGTGACACCTTTCCCTATTAGTCCGATTTTCTGCTTACCATTATTGTACCTTAAGATAAGGAGTCTGGGCGGAATGTCAGATCCTTTTCCTACGCTTAATAGTAGGTTTAGTCCCTCTCTCTCCAGATCATCCTTCTCCAGTACTTCTGCCTCTATCGGTAGTTCTTTGATGCTTTCAAATATTCTGTCGACGAACGTCTTTGGATTTATTATATTTGGTGGCTCGGTTGCTAACTCCCTAGCAAACATTTGTGCTTTGGCGTGTTCGATCGGTTTCTTTAGCTTGTCTTTATTTGGATTGTAGAACAAGATTTTTTTCTCCATTCTATTACTCTTATACTTATCGAAAGTCCATGCAGTCAGCACAACCCCAACAACTAATTTATAAGGATCTTCATAGGTCGTAGTATCCACAACTCCTAATGATACTGAGCTCAACTTTTTACCTATTTCAGCTCCACAATAGAATGGATCTTTACAGAAACAAGCAACTACGGTTTCCCCATTCTTTCTAACTAATTCACATTCTTCATCTACATCCTCCTTCCATATGGGGCCTATGAAGTCTATGAATTCGTCTTTTGATGTGAATATTTTTACCTTTACACCTTCCAGCCTTTCCGGAGGAATGTCAGTGGCACTTATCGTCAACAAGGTCCGTCCCACTTCTTTGTGCAATCGTAACGGTTAAAATGATGATAGCTGGCAAGGCTGAGCAGCGCGATGAGGACTCAGAGTTACGCTGAGAGGACTTAAAAAGATCAGTTGCGCCGGGCTTGAGGTCCTCCCTCTATAGAGGTCCCCTCGGGGGTTGTCATCATTTAGTCGAACATGGGACCAGTACACAAGAGACATCTGCAGATACCATTTTCAAATATCATTCCGTGACAGAACTTCTGCTCACATATTTTTTCACATTCTTTCTCTGACGTCGCTTCTACGAGTATGTCCTTTACTGCCGGCTCTGGCTCTTCCTTCATCACTTACCTACCAGTTCTTCCACTAGTTCGTCAGGTACATAACTTGAAGGGGATTTCGCAGCAATCCTGGCCAGTTTCCTCAGCTCAGGCCTCAATCTTTTGAAGTCGTCGCTATCTACGTCCACGAGTTTTAAGTTACCTTTGTACTTCTCCTTTTCCTTTTCCAGTTCAGATGGTGGTATTATGAAGAATGTGACTTTTGGATGCTCTTCAGAGGGTATTCTTCCTATAGCAACTGCTACGTAGACGGTCCCTTGAAGTCCTCTTTCTACCCTTACTAAGTAGACGTCAACGTCAACGGGCTTGTACATCTCCCTTACCCACCATGGCCCATTCATCGATGCTTATATTTATAATGGCTCTCTCCCCGTGAAGCCTACTGGTGATTTCTTCAAGAGTCTCAAGTATTTAGTCCTCTTCAATTCAGCTTTCTTGTGTGCTAGTATAAGAGGCGCTGGGTATCCCTTGCTACATAAGGAAGAGATAAATGATAAGACGGTAAGTACGTCACCCTCATCAAGTCCTATGCTCTCGAAATAATAAACTTGCGTCCCCCTCTTAAAACGAACGAATCCCCTTAAGACAGTTATTTTAGAACCCGTACCTCGCAGCTCAATGGTGAATTGAAAGGGACCAACTATGCCGGCATTCCTGAGCCCTGCACGCTTCGAAGCAATATCTATAATGAAGATATCGTTGTATTCATCATCCTTTAATATATCGTTGCTGGCATAACTCTTTGAAATATAAATTACATTCTTATTTTCCGAAGCTGTGCGGACTAAATGATGAGCTACCTTTTCTTTCCATAAACATTCTAAGCAAGTAACTAGTTGGGCATAAACATCGCCATCCTCATCCTTGAATTGTTCTGAGAATGAGATTAGTTCATCTAGAACACTCTTTGGGTCTGCCAGTAAGAAGTCCTCTCCTTTCTCTTTCACGAAGTCAGTGAAGATCTGCTTAAACCTAATGCACATATTCGTCGGCAGGGGACATTTCACCATCATAGATAGTGATCCATCTCCTATAACTAAACCCTTGCTGTAATTATAGCTATAGAACTGTGCTAATCCTAACTCGAGCAGCTCCATATACTTTATCGGTCTTTCATCGATGTATGCTGGCGGTTTAACCTTCCCGGACATAGAGATTTCTCTATATTTCATAGTCTTGTTGGGTTTTATCTTTACTCTGTGAGGTACACCTACAGCAGTTACAACAAAGAGAACTGTCGGTTTAAGAGGAAATTTAAGGACAGAGCCATCAATTCCAATTACGTATTCGTAAGGAGGATCATTTACTTCCGGAAGCGGACTCCACATATTTTTGACAATATCAGCATATTTACGAGATTTCTCAATAATCCTTTGCTCAATGTTCATCAGCTCCTTGAAAAATGCCAGCCCGGGATTTTCTCTGGTGTGATCGTAACTTTTCAACCTCAAACACCCACGTTAATGTTGGTGATTGAGCTTATGAGTATTAACAAAGACATAACTGAAAGTATCGGAAGAACCCCCTACAGCGCTGTTAAAGGTGCAGTTGTAGGCGAATCAACGACATCCCAAATAACAGTCAAATCAAAAGCCCCTTTCGATAGAGGTGAGTATGTAATAATTGGTGAAGGCGATGAAGCTATTCTAGGCTGGGTTGAGGAGAGTATTTCAAGAAATGATTTGGTTGAACATGTCGTTGATGTTGATAGTGAATTAAGTCAAATAGCACTCGCTGATTTGAATGATGGAGAATATACTGAATTCTATGCAAAAGTAAGACTCCTCTCTTTGTTAAAGAGTATTATTAAGGAAGGTAAGGTTGTTCCCCCAAGAAGGGCTCCTCTACCAGGAACTACAGTTAAGAAAGCCGACGACAATACGTTAAAGCAAATCTTTACGAAGGATGGAGATAAAGAGTACATAAGGATAGGTGTGCTTTCTGCACACCCCCAAGTCCCATTTTACGTGAACGTAAACAAGATGGTGAGCCGTCATTTAGCAATAGTTGCAATAACTGGTGCGGGAAAAAGTAACACTGTGAGTGTCATAACTGAGCGTTTAGTGAAGGAGAAGAGAGGAACTGTCGTAATTTTTGATATGCATGGCGAGTATAAGGACGCTCTCGAATCTAAATATGTAAACAACATAGAACCAAAGCTAGATCCTACAAAGCTAGATGTTGATGCTTATGTGAAGCTCTTAAACTTAAAGAATGCTGCAAAACAAGAACTCTTCTTAAGAAACATGTTGAAGATATGGAGAGTGCTGAGGGAGGCCAATTTTTATAAAAGGAGCGAGGATTTCTTTGACGCGCTAACCGACATGATAATGGAAATGATGAAGAACAAGAAACTACCAATAATAAGGAATGAATATATAGTGATAGAGATGTTGAAAGAATACTTGATGACACAGAAAGTATTGCCGAAGGACCAACCGCTAAGATTGATCCTAAATATAGCTTCTTTATCTACCAGAAACAAATTTAGGATTTGTATGTCTAACCCTAGAGCGTGTGAAAGAGCAATCAACGTGCTAGAGCTCACCGAAAGTGATAAGAACTCGTCATTACCATCGCTGTTAGTGAAACTTGAAGACGCTAGGGTTAGGTATGATGATATCTTCGAATTCAACGTACTTGACATAGACCAGCGCTTGGAGAGGGGAAAGTTAAATGTGATTGATATGAGTCACTTGGACGAGGACATGGCAGATATAGTCGCTAGTATATACTTAAGAAAGATGCTGATAGCTAGAAAGAATGCCGTACATGAAAGAGAAGGTTCGAAATTAAACTTCCCTGTGTTTGTAGTATTAGAGGAAGCCCATATACTGGCTCCTCAGAATAGGAACACTTTGACCAAATACTGGGTTTCCAGGATTACGAGAGAAGGAAGAAAATTCGGGTTGGGCTTAGCAATGATCTCTCAGAGACCAAAAGGACTGGATCAAGATGCATTGAGCCAAGCGAACAACTTGATAGTATTAAGGCTTGTGGAACCTACAGACCAGAGACATGTCCAAGAGAGTAGTGAATCTCTAAGCGAGGAGCTGGTTAAGCAATTACCATCACTCGCTACTGGAGAGGCCATAGTACTCGGACCGATGGCACCACTCCCAGCAATAGTGAAGATAGATAAAGCAAGTAAGACCAAAGTAGGCTCAGACTTGGATATAGTTGACCTCTGGATGAATGAGAAGGATATAGCTGGTCTCGGGACGAATGAGGAGGAGAGGTTTGGAGACGAATGGGAGCAGTAGCAGTAGGTCTAGGTGGTATAGCTAGCACGCTAACAGCGATAGGCTATATGCTTTCGCTCGGTTTGGATATGGAAAAGGTAGTATCTTTAAGGCCATGTAAGAAAGGCGAAGTCTTAAACGCTCATAAGTTTAAGGATATATCTCTGTTTCGTCTAAACCCTTCGTCAACCTTGAAAAAGGGAATCCTCTATGAATCACAACTAAGCGCTAAGGGGTATAAAGTATACTTAATTTGTCTTAACGACCCATGGCCCATGGTGCTAGATGCCGTTAAGTTTGTCCTAAAAGACTCTGAGCCTTACCTTGGGGATGCCTTCTGTGCAGTTACGCCTGTGCCCAAGGAGTGCTATGCGTCAGTTGAGGCTATGGCTGCTGTGGGACCCGTAGGTAAAGAACTCAGCATCTTGTATCCCGGCACTCCGCCTTCAGACCCTAACTGCGTTGCCGAGAGACTCGATATGGCTAAAGAGTGCTACAAGGGTACAAAACTGCCTCATCCTGACGATTGGGAAAAGTTCAAAAGGCTAGTAGATTACGTCTACGCAAAGGCGCCAGGCGGCACTATAAGGAAACTCAGAGAGGTTATGGAGAAAGCTGTAGCTCCCTTTTACGTATTCGATGCTAACTGCTTTTTCAATAAATGCAAAGAATGTGAGGCTTTGAGGATGCTAGGCCCTCGCAAGTACAAGATAAAGAAGAGAGTTTGCAAAGGAGATTTGGGTGAGGTTTTGGAAAGGTTGAAACCACTAGGGTAAGATTAGGGTACCATATACGCCCTCTATCACGGCTCTCTTTACGTTTTCGGGCTTGCTGCCGTTAATTATTGCTATCTTAATTTTGCTCCTACTGGCTATGGAAAGGGCTAAATCATCCATTAGTTCGTATCGACCGGGTTCATTATGCCATTTTAATGATAATATTTTCTTTAGTTCCTCCGCGGTAACTTCCTTAAGTCTTTTCGCTCCCGGTTTGTGCGGAGGTCTATCATAGACTGCGTCAACTGTTGTAGCATTTATTACTAACTTGGAACCGGTAATTTCCGCTAGAATCAAGGAAACGGCATTGGTTGACTGACCGGGCTGTAAGCCTCCCAAAACTGGTATTAGCTCCTTACTCAGACATCCTAATACTTGATCGATGCTATTAGGCACGGGTAAGCAAGATTTTTTTATGTTTAGAGCGAGCAGTGATGCATTGAGCCTCGCTACTTCTATTCCTAAAAAATCTTGTAGTGCCTTATTGTTGGATAATAGTGATATATATTTCCTAGCTACTGTACCTCCTCCGACTACGATCCCCTTTACTAGCCCTTTTTCTATTAGTTCGTTCAGTACCTCTGAATACTCCTTAATTTTAGGTGTGTCAAGGGGAGATACGAATTTTCCCGAGATCTTGATTACTACCATTAATCGAATACCCCTAAGATCACTTCTTCAAACCCAAATACAGCTTCCCTATTTCCGGATGCTCTAAGATTTCCTTTGCTGGCCCTGTGTAGGCCACTCTTCCGGTAACCAACACATAACCTCTATCAGCGATCTCTAGTCCCTTCTTCGCGTTCTGCTCCACAAGCACTATTGTGACTCCAGAGTCCCTTATCTCCTTGATCTTATTGAGAACTAAGTCAACGTACTTTGGAGAAAGCGCTGCAGTTGGTTCGTCCAGCAACATGACCTTTGGTTTTGCCATTAACGCTCTCGCCATAGCCAACATTTGTCTTTCTCCACCCGAGAGGTTTCCAGCCATCTGTTTTTCTCTTGCCCTCAGATCTGGAAATATCTCGAAGATCTCTTCTATCCTCTTCCTTACTTCGTTCCTGTCCTTTATTGTATATGCACCCATTTCCAAGTTTTCGCGAACCGTTAAGTTCGGAAATACGTTGTCCGTTTGGGGGACATAGCCCACCCCCATTCTAGAGATTCTGTCAAGCCTTTCGTTCGTTATATCTCTTCCTTCATATATTACATTACCAGATATCACCTTTGCTATACCGAGTATTGCCTTCAACAGTGTACTCTTTCCTGAACCGTTGGGACCGACTACTGTAACTATCTCGTTCCTTAAGACATAAAAGTCTATTCCATGAAGTATTACCATCTTGCCATAACCAGCCACGAGCTTCCGTGTTTCAATTACTTTATCAGTCATACTATCACCTCAAGCTTCGCCCAGGTATATATCCACTACCACTGGGTTCTCAACAATCTCTTTTGGTGTACCTTCAGCTACGACTTTTCCTCTGTGCATCACGTAAACGTAGTCAACATAGTCAAAAAGTATGTCAAGTCTGTGTTCAATTATGAGCATCGATATCCCCTGCTCCTTGTTCAAATTTCTTAAGAAACCGAATATTTCATGTGCTAGTGTAGGGTTAACACCTGCAGCTGGCTCGTCCAATAAGAGCATTATAGGATCACTCATTAGACCCCTTGCCAGTTCTACTAGCTTCATCTGTCCACCGCTTATGGCTGATGACAAGTTACGGGCTACGTGTAATATTTTGAGCAACTCCATTATATCAACAGCCTTTTCGGCAATTTTCAGTTCTATGGCTTTCCATATTTTCCTCAGGGGCGATGTGGAGAAACGTTCGCCCGGGTTACCCTTCGCAGCTGTGAGGACGTTCTCAAAAACTGTCATAGCCTTGAACATCCTTGGAACTTGGAACGTCCTCACCAATCCTCTGTGATAGATTTTTTCTGGAGGCCAACCCGTTATGTCGGTTCCATCAAATATTACCTTACCGGAGTCCGGTTTATATACACCAGCTATTACGTTGAAGAGTGTCGTTTTACCGGAGCCGTTTGGACCTATCAAGGCCGTCATGGAGCCTCTCTTGACTTTGAGATTGACGCCGTCGAGCGCTATTATGCCTCCGAACCTTTTCCTTACATCTATTACTTCTAGAATGTAATTGGAATTTCGGGAGTTCGAGTTCATTGTTCCTCACCTCCCGGGGGTTTAGCTCTACCTTCTTCTTCGGCTTTTTCTAATACTTCCCAAGAGGGTGTGTTCACCGGTTTCTCGGGAACCAAGCCTTGAGGTCTGAACATTAGGAACAAGATTATTAGTAGACCGACCAACATGGCTTGGAAGTAGTTTGGTTCAAGTGGGAGTTTTATGTAGTCCTTGGCTATTTGTGTTATTCTGTTTATTAATATCACAATTGCTGTACCTAAGACTACACCAGCGTTGTTGGCCATACCACCAATTATTACCATAACCCAAATCATAAACGTTATGAGTGGTATGAAGGTATCCGGGTTTAGATATAGGAAGTAGAAAGCGTAGAGAGCACCAGCTATACCAGCTATTGCGCTTCCTAGTGTTAGGCTTAGTAGCTTGTAGCGATAAGTAAACTTTCCAACGCTCTTAGCTGCTAGTTCGTCATCCCTTATCGCCTTTAGCACTCTTCCTAAAGGAGAGTTGCCCCACCTTTCGATGAGCCAGTAAACGAGACCGAAGAGGAATACTGAGAGCCCTACATAGGCAAACTGTCTCGCAAGTGGATCCTTTATGAATGCAAATGGTGGTTTTATACCTCTTAGTCCAAAGACTCCTCCCCATACACTGTTGGTAGGCGTATTCCTTAGTAAGATCCTTATCATTTCTCCTATAATTATGGTCGCCATGCCAAGGTAGTCTTCCCTTAACTTTACCGTAGGTATGCCGACAAAAGCGCCTACGGCCGCTGCTGCTACTGCTGCAGCTAAGACACATAGTGGGAAGGGGACGTTAAATGCGGCAGAGAGTACACCAGCAATATAAGCACCTACAGCTATGAAACCCACTTTACCGAAGTTACTCAGTCCCGTGTAACCGTATTCTAAGTTTAGGCTGAGGGATGCAATGGCATAGAACGCTATAAAGAATATTAGGTCTAGGGCGTAGCTGACGTTTATTGCGGCAAAGACCGCGATTATCGCTACAACTATTATGCCAAGCACCAAACCTACTTTGTCCATGGTTCCCACCCTTCTTATGCCTTCCTCTTCTTAATGCTTGCTAAGCCCTCTGGCTTCACGTAAAGGACTAAGAGGAACACTGAGAATGGTATCAAGAAGCGGTAGCCCGTAAACTGTGGGTTTATTGCAGCAAGTATTGAAACGCCCAGCTGCTCAGCAAACGCCAATATGTAGCTTGCTGCGAAAGTGCCCCAGAAGCTGCCTAAACCGCCTAGGACGGCTACAGCGAATGCGTTTAGTAGGACCATCCACCCTAGCTCTGGGTATATTTGAGTCCTTATCGCCCAGAAGAGACCTCCTATTCCCGCTAAAGCGCCGGCGACGAGCCATGCGAGATTTATGACTGACTCAACATCTATACCGCATGCAGCTGCCAGTATAGGGTTGTCGGCCACAGCTCTCCAAGCCTTTCCTATCTTAGTCTTCTTGAAGAGTAACATCAATCCCAATACTATAACTATCACTGTTATTGTACTCCAAATGTAGAGGTCTGTGAAGGAAATGTTTGGTTGTGGAGGAAGTTTATAATATTCTTCTACGCTTAGTGAGGTCAGCTTTATTCCTCCAGCCCCTATCTTTATGGCTGGAATCTTATTCATAAAATATAGCGCAGCAGTTGCGTTCACTATTACCAGCGTACCGTTTATGAACCAACCTTGATAGGAGGTCATTGGCATCCCAAAGTTTTGGTAAGCTATTTCTGTGTTGAAGTATGTCCTGCTGTACCACGTCATTTCATAAAGTGCATACCTAATGAATAGAGCGACGCCTATGCTTGCTACCATTAGTTGGACTAATGATGCGTTTCTAGTCTTCAGTGGTTTGTAGACCAACAGATATGAGAGCAGTGATGTTACTGCGCTTGTTGTTGCAGCAACTATTATGAGGTCTACTAAGTTAGCTCCGACATAGCAGCCGTAGAGAACTGTGAGTCCAGTTAGGAATATTGGTATACCCAATGCTAAAAGGGTATTCCCATAACCTCTTCTTCTTAAGATGTACCATATACTCAATATTATTAAGCCACCTATGGTACTGATGTAGCCTAGTTCCACTGCTAAGCCATTGACTACACCACCGATGACAGCAAAGTTATATAGTAGATATGCAGCGTATGCGCCAACAGTTGCAACATCACCATGTGCAAAGTTGGCGAATTTCGCTACAGTAAAGGTTAGCGTTATTCCTATGGCTATAAGGAAGTATAGATTGCCTAACATAACTGTGTCAAGGAATATTTGCGGTATTTGTGGTACTACTTTTGAAAATATTTCGTTTATGCTGACTGCATAGAGCGGAGACTGTAGTAAGAGCAACATCATTAATAATAGCGAGACTTCTCTCTTTTTTAGCAAACTACTACTCCCGGCGTTCAATGGCGTGTGTATAACTTAAATACTGTTCTAAAGCTCATCAAAGACCTTAATATAAAGTAGTATCGGGTAGTGAGTGGGTAAAGACTTGAAGAGGGTAGCGATAGTTGGTGCTTCTGGATACACTGGTGGAGAACTGTTAAGGATACTAAGCGTCCATCCGAGTGTTGAGGTAAAGGTCGTTACGTCTAGGGAGTACGCTGGGAAGCCCGTCTATTATGCTCACCCCCACTTGAGAGGTATATATAAGGCAACACTAAAATTTAAGAGACTTAACAAACCAGAGGAACTCCCAGACGTCGTAGAGGACGTAGACTTAGTCTTCTTGGCGCTACCCCATAAAGTCTCATTGCACTATGTGCCTAAAGCTTTAGAA
>JALWJF010000045.1 GCA_027081755.1 Desulfurococcales archaeon
GTATAGCTTCCGGGAGGTCCCAAGTAAGCAACGGTTGTGCCCTTCGATGCTAAAGATCTTAACCACAATATTACAGGTTTTAATTCCTCAGGCCAACTACCAGAAGGAATTCTGATGGGTTTTTCTATCAATATCTCTTCGGCGAGCTTTAAGAATTCCTCGACAGTCATCTAAAATCACCTCTACGTTAAAATTACCCATGAAGAAGGTGATAAGTACCAATCCTTTTTAGTAAAGTCCGGTGCCCACAAACCAGCTCTCTTATTAGCAAAAGGTATTCCTAGATGTGTAAAGATACTTACACCATGATTGTAGTGAAAGAATTTGACCCCGTTAACGGGAGTATCTGCCCTAACCAAAAACTTTGTACCTGTCCGTTCCAAAACTTCCCTCGTGATCCCAGCGCCCCACAAGAAGCCCAATCCTCTGGGATTAGCGGCCCAACAAGCCTCTGGAGGATCTTCCCACGAACATATGTTAGCAGGTTCATTCCACAAGATCTCTTCTACTACTCCTCTGACGTTATCGTACAGACATTTGATCCCTCCACAACCTCTTCTGATTAAGACTGTTGGCGGTCCTCCGTGGAAGGCGACGACCGCATCTTCTATTAGAAGGGTGAGAGGCATTGAGTCAAAGACTTCTCTAGCTGCTTTGTATACTATATTCCAATCGCCTCCATATCTCATTTTTAAGAAGTGAGGGAACTCATAGGGCAATGGCTCCAGACCTCTAGGAGGTTCATGATTACCTCTGAGCACGATTACTTCCTCGGGCCTTCTAGCCTTCAAGGCCAAGACCAAGAGCAAGGCCTCTATTTGCTTTGGTCCCCTATCAACGTAGTCTCCTAGAAAGACGAGCTTGTAATGATTTAGGACCTCTTCCAAGCCTATCTTTTCCCATAAGGAGTAAACGGTAGCTATGTCCCCGTGGAGGTCTCCATGAAAGATAACAGTAGTAGAGGGATCGAGCTCCTCCACTTTATTTCCGAATAGTTTCTTCCCCTCTTCCAATAACTTCTCAAGTTCGTCGCAGCTTAAAGTTGCTACATAGTTCTCTAATTCTTCGAGGCCGGAAACCGGCACTTCCTCTAACACACATTACACCCATCACTAAAGACCTCGCTTAATATTGAATTCTGAGCTACTGAATAACGGGAAAGGGCTTGTTGAGGCCCGAAAACCTTCCTACATTGGACGACGTCGACGTCAAGGGAAAGAGAGTGTTGCTAAGAGTAGACTTCAACAGTCCGGTAAAGGACGAAGAGTTATTAGACGACAGCAGAATAAAGGCACACGTACCCACAATAAAGGAGCTCTTGGAGAGAGGAGCAGCTGTAGTAGTCGTTTCGCATCAAGGCAGACCCGGTGAGGACGACTTCGTAACTCTAGAGCCTCACGCAAAGAAACTCTCGGATGCTTTAGGCCAAGTAGTTCATTTCGTTGATGATGTGATGGGACCTGAGGCTAGAAGAAGGATAAAGGTATTGAAACCGGGAGAAGTACTTTTGTTGGACAACGTAAGGTTCTTAGCAGAAGAGAATATAAATGCTCCTCCAGAGGTTCAAGCTAAGACCTACTTGGTAAGGAGGTTGGCTAAGCTCTTCGATCTCTACGTTAATGACGCTTTTGCCACTGCTCATAGGTCCCAACCAAGTGTTGTTGGTTTCCCTATGGTCTTACCTTCCGTAATGGGAAGGGTTATGGAAAGAGAGGTTAAAGCACTAAGTAAAGTGTTTAATCCAAACGTAAGTCCCAAAGTATTCGTTCTCGGTGGTGGAAAAGTCCCGGACACTTTGGACATAATAGAAAACATTGTTAAGAATAGCGTTGCTGACAGAATTCTAACCACAGGCTTGGTTGCCGAGGTCTTCCTAGTAGCTAAAGGAATAGACATTGGTGAGAAGAACATAGCGGTACTTGAGAGAAAAGGGCTATTGGGCTTAATACCTAAGGCAAGGAAGTTACTGCTTTCGGGAGCACCAATAGATACGCCAGTAGACTTCGTCACTGTTGACGAGAACGATAATGTGATGGTGGAACCTATAGGTAACATAAAGGGATTGATCAAGGACATAGGGCCAGTAACTATTAAGTCTTATGGAGAGCTTATGAAAAATGCAAAGATCATTGTTATGAGAGGACCCGCCGGAGTAATGGAGGATCCCAGATTTAGAAAGGGTACGAGGGAGCTGGTTAGAATAGCATTGGAAAGCGACGCCTTTACAATATTTGGTGGGGGACACTTGAGTGCTATAATAGAGGAAATGGGCATGCGAGATAAGGCCGGTCATGTTAGTACAGGAGGCGGAGCACTCTTGGCCTTCCTCTCTGGAAAAGAACTCCCAGCCTTAAAGGCGTTAGCCATATCAAACGAGAAGTTTAAGGTAAAAGCTCCCAGCTCATAATTTTTATATAGTAATGCAGTTGCCTTTAGGGTAGTTAAAGTTGCGCAGAGCCCGGAGGAGGCTCTATAGGCCTAGGAGCGGTAGGGTTCTAGACTTCTTGCCCAGTGGAAATCCATTAGACAAGCATCCGGACCACAAGAGCAGACCGTTCATCCAAGCCTTAGATGAAGGCAAGTTCAAGTTGCTTGAGTTCAACGCCAAGTACGGAAGCTCGTTCAGTATAGGAGAGAAGGTAATATTCATGCCATTGGACCAAAGGTTGCTGAATAAGTATTATTTGATAGCATATGAGGACTTGACCAAAGTTGCCCAAGATGCGCTATTAGATGTATTAATGCAGATGATAAACGAAATGGAAAAAATGTTTGTTCAGTTCTTTAACATAGCTGAGCCGATAACCCTAAGGCTTCATGCGATAGAACTGCTACCCGGAATAGGCAAGAGACACTTACAACAGATCCTCCAAGCGAGGAAGCAGAAGCCGTTTGAGAGCTTCGAGGACCTAGAGAAGAGAGGAGGCCTAAAGAATCCACTGAAGGTGATCGCCGAAAGAATAGTAAAGGAAATACAAGGGGGTGAGAAGTACTACTTATTCGCCGAGCCTCCTCCGGACTCCAGAGGACTTTACTTGAACTACATGGCGAGGTTGAGGGCCCTTGCTAGCGTGGACAAGGGCAGTGCTAGCGAGTCTGGGAGTGAGGCCCAGTAGAAGACTTGGTCAAAACTTCACGGTTGATCCAAGAATACCCTCCTTCTTCTCTTCGCAAATTCCTACAAGCTCGGAAGTCCTAGAGATTGGTGCTGGTCTAGGCGTTGTTACAGAGAAAGTTATACCAAAAGCAAAGCGTCTAGTAGCTCTAGAAAAGGACAAGAGATTATACGAATTCCTAAGGGAGAGATTCAAGAATTACGAGAATGTTGAAGTAGTGCTTGGGGATGCCCTAGAGTATCCCTTAGACTACGAGGTAATAATAGGTTCATTACCTTACAGCATAAGCGGACCATTCCTTGCTAGGACGTTTACTGAAGGAAATTGGAAGAAAGCAGTATTCCTCCTACAGAGAGAAGTGGCACAGAGACTCGTAGCAAAGCCGGGTACCAAGAACTATGGTAGGTTAACCGTAATGGCCGAACTCTGTTGCGAAGTAGAACCCGGCCCCTCTTGGGGGCCTAAGTCGTTTTGGCCACCTCCAGAGGTGGTCAGTCAGCACGTAATTTTGTACAAAAAGAGGAATCTCCCCAAGGAATTTTCTGAGTTTTTGGCTTGTGTTTTCTCACAAAGGAACAAGAAGGCGAAGAAGGTGTTGGAAAGATGCGGAAGAACGTGGAAGGGAGAAGAGAGGGTAAGGGAGTTAAGTCCAGAGACTTTGTGGAAGATATTCTTACGTGTATAGATGATCCTTGTATGTGTTGGGGTTCGGACGTATACAAGCCAGCAGAGGATACGTGGCTTGCTTGGAGACTTATAGAAGAATTACCTAGGGTTGGAGGAGTAGGTGTTGATGTTGGTACTGGTTCATGTGTCTTAACCAATATTATTGCCCAAAAAGTTGACTTCGTTTTGGCGACTGATATAAATCCTTTGGCTATCAATGTCTGCAAGAGGTGTGGTGTAGAAGCTGTCTTATGCGACTCCATGACTTGTTTTCGCAAGGACGTTAACCTAGTAGTTGCCAATCTACCTTATTTACCTTGTAAAGATGACGTAGCAATCTGTTGGAAGTGGGGCTTGAGAGTATTGAAGGGTATTAGAGTTGTCAAGAATGGCTACTTGGTCTTGGTATGGTCTTCCTTAACGCCCCAGAATCCTTTAGAGATCTTAACTTCGTTCGAACCCTTGAAGGTCGTTAAGGAAGACTATGGGTTCGAGGAGCTTATGGGCGCAGTGCTGATAAAAAGAAAGTGAAGTATTGCTACCGGGGCCTAAGGCTTGGAAGGGAAGGTCTATGTAATAACAGATGCCGACACGTCAGCCCTCTTCAAACTAATGGGCTTCTACGTGGTCGAAGTGAATAACCCTGATGAAGCTATATCGAAGATAAAAGAATTAATCAAAGATCCGGAGATAGCTGTAATATTAGTAAGCAATGACGTCGTAGCGGATAGAGAGGAAGAAGTGAGGGATATGAGCGCTACTATATCCAGGCCAGTAATAACACTCATACCCGGAATGAAGCACAAACCACCGAGGCTAGATCCAAACAAGGTGTTGCTTAAGGCACTAGGCTTCGGGTGAGGTAAATAAGAAGGCCACATCTCTTAATAATGGAGGTGCTAAGGCTTGCCCGAGAGGATTAAAATAGTTGGTGACATCAAGAACCTAAGTTCCAAGATGGTTGAAGACGCGAACAATAAGATAAATGACGCTATAAATGAGGCACTAAAGGAAGCCGAGAAACTGCTAGCCGAGAAAAGGGAAGAACTTCTCGAGAGGGTAGATGTAGATGTGGACAAGATACTAGACGAAGCAGAAGCCATCCTAAATTCCGAAAAAGCTGCCTTGGAAATGGAGAAGAAGAGGAGGATAGAACAAGAAAAGAAGAAATTCTTGGATGAAATAACAGAACTCGCATGGCAGAAGGCTTTGGAAGAAGCGGAGAAGCAAACGAAAAGATACAAGAAGTTTATGGAAAAGGTATTGACCTCTATGAGCAAGGAGGCGGGTAGTGATGAAGTAATAGTGTATGTGAGGAAAAATGATATAGAACTTGCAAGGTCTATAATAGAAAACAAGAAGTTAAAGAACCTAATTGACGTGAAGGATACTAAGGAAGTAGGGAAGGAAATAAGAGGCGGTGCACTGGGAAGATCAAAGAGCGGAAGCATATGGTATAATTACACTTTAGAAAAGTTCTTCGAAGAGGTGTTACCGGAAGCCTATACGAAGATTCTGGCTCTCCTCTCCTAACCTCCTACCACGG
>JALWJF010000046.1 GCA_027081755.1 Desulfurococcales archaeon
GGGGTGTGGGCCGCCTGAGGGGAAGGTGCCCTCAGTACGAGAGGAACGGGGCGCCTCGGCCTCTGGTGTACCGGCTGTCCGGCAGGGCAGTGCCGGGCAGCTACGCCGAAAGGGGTAACCGCTGAAAGCATCTAAGCGGGAACCCCACCCCGAAAAGAGGCGGCCATTGGGGGCTCTCCCCACGAGGGCTCCCGTAGAAGACGGGGTTGATGGGGCGGGGGTGTAAGCCCCGAGGGGTTTCCCGAGGGGCGAGCCCGCCGCTCCCAATCGCCCGAGGCCGTGCCTCGGGCGGGGCTTCTCACCCGGGGCGAGCCGCAAGAGTTAGGACGGCTCGTCCCCAGGGTGCCCCTTACGGGCCCGGAGGCCGGCAAGCTCTGGGGTCCGTGGGCCCGGCATGCGAGCCCTATACTCTTCATACCTCCGTTAAAACCTCCAACGTGTACTTGGTGGATCGTGAGTTTTTAGGGCACCTCTTAACTCATAATTTCCTTGAGCTGTATCTCACGCTATGCATTAACAGATAAGAGATTCTAATACTGATACCCTATTCTTGCCCGAAATGTTAAACCCTACTTTTAAACCATACAACAGGTGGCAAAACGTGCAGGTGATAATAAGTGGCTTACAATCTTGAAAGGAAAGAAGATGGAAACGTATACGTGGAGGGAAGCGACGTCCGCGTGATGCTAATCCCTATCGAGATGCTATCCTCAATGTCGAAAGAGTTCCAAAAACTCGTAGGACCTGCTGCAAAGGTCCTAATGAGAGAGGTCGGAAAATCATTAGGTCTGGCCATGGCCGATATTATAAAAAGAGAACGTGATTATCAAGACGGAGTAGCGAGTGCCCTAGAGGCGTTCCTTACTAAGTGCGGCTTCGGAGAGGTTAAGGCTTCAGAATGTGAGGGATGCTATCACGTAACTTTCGAAGACGCTCCTTCTCTAAAGAGATGTGAAACGTGCGACTTCGAGGCCGGAGTCATTATAGGCCTTCTGGAATCTCTGACTGGAAAGAAGTGGAGGGCACAAGTCACTAAAAAAGATAATTTCTGTACTGTCCACGCGGTGCCTCTTGAGTGAAAGCACTAACAATTGTCAGCGTTATACTGGCAATAGTGATGGTTCTAATAAATCCGATAAATATTAAGTTGCTCAATTTGAAGGCACTAATTGTCCTTGCTACATTTATGGTGGTCTCCGAAATTTGGAGTAAAAGCGGTTTGTTCCCTTACCTTGCTTCGAAGTTGAGCGGGATTTCTTTGGCCTTTTTGAGCTACATAGCCGGGGCAATCCTAATGAATGATGCAGCCATACTAATCATGACACCTCTAGCCGCATTGAAAGACATAAGTGCAGTTCCATACGTTGCTGCCTTAGTAAACTTGGGCTCAAGCATTACGCCTTTTGGCAATCCTCAGAACGTTATAATATGGGTTTACTATTCTCTACATCCTTTGGATTTTTTGATGCTTTTTCCGTTAACCCTACCTCCAGCTCTATATGCGGCATTCAAGCTCAAGGGTTTAAAGACAAAGATAGAAGTGGAAAAGCCGAGAGGTTTGCCTATATGCATATTCTCTCTAGTTGTCTCCATAGTTTTGGTCGAACTTAACTTGTCTTTGGTAGCACTGGTTGTAGCGATTTTATTCTACTTCATGAGCTTTAGAGGAGTGCCAAAAATCCAATGGGATGTGTTGATAACTTTAGCCGCTATGATGGTTGGATTTGGAGGACTTTCAAAACTACTAAACGTACCTAAGGTTGACTGCTTCCTAGAAGCAGTCTTGCTAAGCCAAGTGCTCAGCAACGTCCCGGTAGTTATGATGTTCTTGGGATGTCCTTGGCTTCCCTTGGCAGCTGGCGTAGATTTGGGAGGGTTAGGAACCCCGATAGCTTCTCTCGCAAATCTAATAGCAATAAAAATATCGAGAATTGATGTCAAAGAATTTGTTAAGGCACAAGTACCGCTATTGCTTTTAGCCTTGTCTACCTACCCATTGGTCCAAGCTCTCCAATTCCTTCACTTCAGGTAGCGGAACCAGTTCTATGGCTTCGCACAGAGCTTTGCAACCCCCACACAGCATACAAGGTCCTACCTGCTCTACCTTACCGTCAATTATTCCTAAAGCTCCGAAAGGACAGAGCTCTACGCAGTCGTAGCACTTCTCGCAGCTATCCTTAATTACTACCTTAGCTAGCCCGTAGTCCAAGAACTCACCCTCGCTACCTTGATTTTGCCCTTATGGGTAGAGGTTCTCGGAACTATTAAGGAGTCCGAAGGCCATGCCGACAATGCACCTTCAATTTTCTCTACTACTACATTAGAGCCATTGATTTCAACAACGGCCCCTTCAAATAGTGGGACTTTAAGTTCCTTCAAAATATCTACTGTACCTTGACGATCTAACCCGTTTGGTATGCCAATGTAAATTGTGGTATTTACCTTACTCAATGGGATAACCTTCTTCAAACCGCTAAAAGGCCCTAGAGGTGTAAGACCTCTCATTACAGCATATCTCTTGCCGTCAATTTCAGCATATTTTGATGATATTGGTAGGACGAGAAAGGGATATTCATGCTTATGGAAATAGAAGACGTTTTCAAAGTCTAACAATACCTCGACTCTATTTTTCATCTTTATATTGTAGAGCGTGACTGAGCCGTTGTACTGACCCAAAACGAGTTCCTTGCCCCAGTCCAAGGCTGTAGGGTCTGATGGTACATTAATGTTACTAACGATATTACCCTTGTTGTTGAGGACCAATAAACTTCTCTTAAACCTGTCCAGAACAGCAACGGCGTTGCAGTCTCTAGAGAATTTAGGTCTCCATGCAAGTCCAAAGCCGCTCAAAGATATGATCTCTTCCGGTTCCTCAGGGTTTTCAATATGATAAATAATGATAGATTTCTCGGTGGTGACGACTAAGGTCTTATTACAAACATCAACACCCCACGCCCCTTCCCCATATTCAATTTTACTCTTTATCTTGCCATTATTTAATATTAGTAAGGAGTTCCATGTATGATCTGCCACGTAAACATATTCTTCGAACACCGCTGGCGATGAGTCTGTCCAGCCTATGTATATGTCCCAAATTGGGTTTCCAGATAAGTCAAACTTACCGCACTTTCTGCCACAAGCTATCAAGGAGTCATCTAGTACCTTGAGACCTCTGTTATATGCTTCTCCTAAGCTTACTTTTCTATCTTCTACGAAGATTTTTCCGGACCATGTCAAGAAGAAGAAGTCATCCTTGAAATCCACTGATTCAACTTCTTCATTTGCATTTATTTCATATACTAGTTCACCTTCCTTTGTGAAGACTTGTGCGGTAATGCTTCCTATTCCTATTAGTTCATCTCCAAGGGCTATATCTTCTATTTTACCCTTCGCCTCGAAGGCGTTGATCTCTTCCAACATTTTCAAAAACCAATAATGTTTTTGTGCAAAAGCTAAAATAGCGTGGTGATAGGCCTCGAGGTTCAAATGTCCATTCAACGAAGAGTGTAAGAATTGTTGCGTTTTCAACGAAGAAGATGAGATGCCCATAGTATTTGAGGATGAAAAGGAGAAATTAGAGAAGCTGGGTCAAAAGGAGTTTAGGGAAATAATATTTGGAAAGCTCAAACTATATAGATGGATAATAAGGGGTAGGTGTCCCTTTAACGATCCGGAGACAGGCTTATGCAAGATCCACGAAGATAAACCCTTGAGCTGCAAAATGTTTCCTCTAAATTTGAGGATAAAGGGAAGTGAAGCGTCAATTGAACTCAGCTTCGGATGTTCTTGGGTCAAGGCACACCCTCAAGCGGTGAGGCTTGACCCGAAGAAGGTCTTCCCTAGAGAGTGGAAGGCTCTTGAAGAGGCTTTGGATAGGCTTAGGAGGGCGATGTCTTGAGCTGCGATGACGTAATAGAAGTGATGAAGGTGATGTACCAAAAAGGAATGATAACGGTGTTAAGTGGAAACGCATCCATAAGAATAGGTGATAAGTTATTTTGCATAACCCCATCCTCTGTACCAAAGCACAAGATATCTCAGCTCGCCTTAGTCGACTTGGACACTTTGAGCTGGTCCGGACCCAAGCCTTCAATAGAGTATAGAATGCATGCTCTAATATATAGAAACACGGAGGCAAAAGCAATAGTTCATGCCCATTCTCCATGGACGGTCTTAGCGACTGAGCTAGGGCTCGAACTCGATACGCGAAGGTATGTTGAGAGTAGGTACGCAATACAAAAGGTCTCAAAAGTGCCTCCTCTAGAGGCGGGAAGCTGGGACCTAGCTAGGGCAGTGGCTGAGAAGGCTAAGGAAGCCGACACAATAATCTTGGAAGGGCATGGAGCAATAGCTTATGGAAAGGATCCCTGGGATGCATTGAACAAGCTCGAAGCCTTGGAGTATTTAGCCAAACTCGAGGTTCTGAAAAGGGAAAGAAAATGAACTGGTATTACCTATTTTATCCAAGACCAGCTTTTGTAATAGGCTCTGGTCAGGGGAAGAGGTAAACATGATGACTGCTTCTTGGGTCACACCGGTATCAACGGAACCTCCCACAGTGGGCGTAGCTGTGGATAAGGAAGCTTATACTCACGAGTTAATAAAGAAGTATAAGCAGTTCACGGTTTCAGTCGTCGAAGACGTTGAACTGCTCTGGTATCTAGGCTCTACGCATGGGAAAGAGAAGATGAAGAATGTTGAGTGGGTTGATGGCGAGAAGGTTCCTTCGCCAATCCCCAAAGCAGCCGTAGGTTGGGCGGAATCCAAAGTTGTAAAAGAAGTTGATGTGGGCGACGTAACATTCTTCATCGGCGAAGTAGTACACTGGAAGGCAGTGAAAGGTTTTGGTAAGTGGGGCTGGAACCTAGATGAAGTCAAAATCCCTCTACAGAAGGCAGGAAGGCTGTTCTTAGTCCCTCCATGTAAAGAGATATGGGCTAAGAAATCTTGACGCATGCGAAGAAATCAAAGGGCTTGCATACAACTTTTCCTAGCTCTTCGGGTCTCATGAACTTTGCATGTCTGTAAATCTTGTGGCCCATCTTCCCCTTTTCTTCATACTTCTTTACCAACTCTGAGTCCTTAACCAATATGCACGCTACCACGTTCTTGGAAACCCTCATAGCTTCCTCCAACGCCTTATCTCTATTTTTAACAAAGCACAGGGAAGTTACGAAATAAGCCGTATCAAAAGCTTTGGATCTAAAGGGCATCATTTCGGCAACAGCCCTTATCGCCTCACACCCTTTCTTTTTGGCTATCCTAATCATATCTAGAGAAGGATCTAATGCTATTGCTC
>JALWJF010000047.1 GCA_027081755.1 Desulfurococcales archaeon
ATGATGTACTTCCTTATGCTCTTCCTGAACTCTGCCGTTGTTGTCAAGTATATCTTGACTGCCAAGTCCTCGCCCTTGGGACTCTTCCCACAGTATACTCTGGCTTCTTTTCCAGCCGATATAACTCCTTTGAGATCAGCCAACACACCTCTGTGTATTAGCTCGTAAACCGCTAGCTGAGTGCTCATGTCGAATACTTCTTCTACGGTCTCGAAGAGGTCCTTATCCTTTATTCTCTTTAGGTACTTCCTTCTTTGTACGAGTTCTTTGGGTACAGGCTCTGGAACCTCTTCTTTTTCTTCCTCAGTGATTAAGAGATCTTCACCTTCTACTTCCTCTTCCTCTTCTTCTTTGGTTACTTCTTCCTCAGAAGGCTTCTTTACTTCTTCTTCAACTTTTTTCATCACTTCTTCAACCTTTTCCTTCTTTTCGCTCATGTTAGGCACCTCCGCCTTCTTCCTCTTCCATCATCATCTGCTGTGCTGTCATTTCTATTTCTTCTTCGCTTATGCCAGCGAGCTGTGCTATCTCTTTGGGTAGCAATCCCTTGACAATTAACCTTTTTAGTTCGTCCCTCTGGTATCTGTACACCACGTCAGCTTTTGTGGGCTGAAAGTCCCAAACTTCTGCTATTACTACATCTCCTTCTCTTATCCACATCCTCCTCCTCAGCTTTCCGGGTATCCTTGCGTTCCTGACTAAGTCTGGATTGTCCAAACACCTTATTAGGACGTGGTCCGCTCCTATTACCCTTTCAACGATGCATAGGACTTGACCCTCTGCAGGAAGGACTGGTTCCTTACTCCTTTCAGTGCCTCTACCCCTTTTCTTTGCCAAGTAAACACCACCGTTTCGGTGTTCTAGAGAAGTATTAAAGTATCGTAGCCCATTTGAGATAGCGAGAGATATTGAAAGCGGGTATAAGCAATATAGTAACCGAGTTAATCCTCATAGCTATTTCGGTAATCCTAGTAGCTGTTGTATACATATGGATGGGCTCCATACTCATGCACGTCGAGAGCTTAATGTTACCTGAACTACCTAAACTGATTTCTGCACAGATCTCTTATGCGTCTCTTCGATATAGCCCGGCACAGACTTACGACTACGGTTTCTATATATTGGTAACATTTGCAAACTTTCAAAAAGTTACATTGAAGTCTGTGATCTTGTACGTCGATGGTGAACCCCTCTGTACATTTACGAGTTTTGTTCCGTCAGCCGATGATGTCTTTCTGAACGGCAAGGCACTGCAATTCGCTGGTTATTATGGCGAGAAAATGCACCAGCTAGATGAATACGACAGCATGACACCAGGCCTCATATTATTAAGCTTAAGCGGTAAGGTCGGTAATAGTACGGCTAACGTCGGATATGCAAGCTATGAGAACGGCTATTATACACCGGTATCCCCACTGGGCAAGGAAGCGCCAGCTTGGTGCTCTATATACGCTGGTACATATGACGACTTCTTGTTGACTGCCTACAAAGTTGAAAGGTACTTGAAACACAGCACTGCTGCCCTAGCTTTCACTAGTTTACTGAACACCAAGCAGAAGGTATTTTATAACGTCACGTCACTTAGCTGGGTAAGCTTGAGGCGGTACCGTTACGTAACACTCGGAAAAGGTGTTTACACTCTAGTAATGTGGTGTCCTAGCTTCAAGCTGGGTATGGGGAATGTTAAAATAGAAATAGTTACTAATATGTTTACATTTAAGAAACCACTGACCTTTTCTTGAGCAACAGACAGTATATTATTGAAAGTATTGGTACAGCGAACGCGATTAATCCCAGAGGAGTGCAGACCAGATAGAAGGTGAAGTTATTTAGTGCAGCGCAAGACGTTCCGTTCCATGCGGTAAGTCCTAGATACGTTCTGCCCGTAATGGCACAAATCCCCACGAAGTTGTATACCTTTATTCCACTCCAAAGAGTATACGGCAATAAATTGGGCGGAATGTAGTGGTTTTCATAAACGTTTATCAATGATGTCGTAGGTACTATGATCTTACCCATGCTTGTATTGGCAATGAAGTTAACGTTATACCTTATGGCAGTAATGTTAGTCTTATACCTAATCAAATGCACGCCAGATTCGCTACACGTAAATCCTTTGACGTTCATGTGCACAGTCGGTATCATCACAACAATAGTTGATGCATAAATTACTACCAATGATGTGAGAGTAGCTATTAATACCATTAGTGCAAGTGACTTCTTTTTACTAATAATGCTTAACAGCGTTAGGAACGCCGCAATTGCGAGACCTAAGTAAGGATGTGCGAGACCTATGAATGGCAAAATTCCTAGATAGCCTAACTTCAACGCTATAGGTATCAATACACCTATCGATGTTAATGCTGTTACCAACATAGCCAGCTGTAGTTCGAAATATGCCTTTTGATACAACATCTCAAAGATAAGCGAGTATGTGCTAAAACCGGCTAGCAATATACTTGAGACTGATAACAATGAGAACGAGCTATATAACCCCTTATACTTCTTAAGGGCATAATATAACGAGATTATAATAACAACTAGTAACGAAATAGCAATCCCTGTTTGAAGGGCGAAGAATGGAGGTGCCATCGCAGCTATTCTAACCGGGTAAGCGCGGTGTATAACCAAAGAAGTGGCGTATGCTGCTCCTAATCCTATTGCGTCGAGCTTGGTCGGTTTGTGATATAGTGCTATTGCCTCAAGCCATGTTAAGAGAATTGCTAAGTGGTAAAACGTTAGAGCTATTGGCGCACCATATGCTGCTGTACTCCACCAGAAAAAGAGTAAGAGCGTTATAGAAAGTAATAATATCGAAAGCTTGAGAGATAATTGTTTGTTATTTAAGTAATAATCAATTACAAAGGCTAGTGATAGGATGTAGAATAGTAAGTATAGGTTACCAACGTTACTTCTGACCACGGAATAGCCTAAGGGAGGTATGTTGGGAGCGCTTAGTAACATGTGATACTTCAAGTTTAAATATATTGACTTATACCCCAACAACCCCGCTTCAGTGATTATAGCAAGGGCCACTAACCTTCTATCATTCCGTATAATTCCAAGGATAGCCATTATGCTTGCGAGTAGCGATATGTTGAAGGAAGGCATAGTCGTTAATGCTATTATTCTTTGAGGAAGTGAGAGGCCACAGTTTAACCAAAACCATGCCTCGAGAGTCCCAGTTATACAGAAAACGTAACTCCTTGTGGTTAAAATTGCTGGTAAGATCAAGCTTAAGCTGATCCAGAGAAGCTTTTTGGTGTTCCAGAGCTTTGATAGGAGCAAGCTCACAGATGAGATTACGATCACGAATATTAGTACACCAATAATCATTTTCTAATACCTAGGAATGGAGGGATATAAGGAATTAAAATTAGTTTCCTAATAAAAAATGATTTCAATTATCTTGAGTGTGGTGTTACTGCACTCCTAGTGGTACGGTGGTGGTCCAAGTGCTGCCGTCCTTGAACTGTAGCCTTACATCAACGCTGTTCATCACGTTCATGTTTATGTTCTTACACCATATTACCACAGCGAAGTCGTCTTGGCTTACCTTTACCATGTCGAATAGTGGTATTGGATCAGTCCCGGGTGCGCTGCTAGTAGTTAGGCTGCCGTCGGTATTCCTGTTGAGGTAGCTGTTGGCGAACCTGTCAAACCTTATCACAGCAGTGGTGTTCTTGAAGCTGGTTTCGACATACCTAGTGGCTACGTAGCTCACTTGCCATACGCCAGCTACCACAGTGGCGAAGCTGTCGCTGGCGGGTATGTTTATCGGGTTGATTAGAGTGCTTGCGGTTGTAGTGGTGTTGCTTGCACCCGGAACGGTGTTGCCCTTGGTCTCTTCGGCGATTATTCCACCGGGGGTCTGTAGATCGTAGCCGGCATCATAGACACCTTCATTGGCACCGCTGTAGCCTTGGAAGAAGAGGCCATAGGCTGTCGCTCCACCAACGTCTTGGCCTATGTGGAACTTGTCGTCAGTGCTTAGAGCCCAGCTGCTGTAGTGGCATATCACTCTCCCGCCGTAGAGCACGTCAGCGTTGTCAAAGGTAACACCTACTTGACCGGCTCCGGCGCTGCCTACAGCGGCTGGTGGTGCCTTGAAGCTCAGTATCAAGACGGCGCTGTTCACGTCGAAGTCGCCCGGTGCTGGGTTAGTGGCTGTACCGCTGGCGAACGCCATAGCCCAAGTGGCTTGTATGAGCGTTAGCGTTTTGCCGGTGACCTTGCTACCGGCTACGTTGGCGCTCAGACCGCTTACCCAAGTGTATAGCAGTACGGCGGCTGCGACAGCGATGAGTATCAGTAGTAGAGTTGCTACTACAGGGGAAACTCCCTTCCTTAGAGCCTTCATTTTCTCACTCCATGGTAAGAAGATTGAGGGATGGTTAAAAGTGAGGCACATATTTCGTTACACAAAACACTTCTTAACGCAAAAATGCTAGTTACAATTACCTTAAATCTCTATAGAGGGTCCTTGCGGCCGTTACTAGTGGATCCCAGACGGGCGCTAGTGGGGGTACGTAGCTCAAATCTGAGAAGAAGAGATCTCTCACAGTACCTCTTTTCATCATTATAGCAGCAATAGTATCTATTCTGCCCTTGACTCCTTCTGGCCCAATTACTTGGGAACCCAAGATCATACCATCATCCTTTACAATCAGTTTAACGTAGGTAAGCTTAGAGCCCGGATAGTAATGTGCCCTCGTCCTAGCTTTTATTATGTTACTCATAACATTATAACCTAAAGCTTTCGCCTCCTCTTCTGTTAAGCCCGTTCTTCCAACTTCTAACTCTCCCAGTTTTGTTATGCCTGTACAACCGACACCGGGAAACGATACCTTTTTTCCAGAAGCGGTTAAACCGGCTATGAGCCCCATCTTGTTGGCCGGGGGTGCAAAGGGACACCAGCACTTATCTCTCGTGTGGTAGAACCACATTTCCGCTACGTCGCCAGCAGCGTAAACATCTGGTTCAGAGGTCTCCATGTATTCGTTAACTTCTATACCCCTGTGGGGTCCTAGCTTTATACCAGCCCTCTCTGCCAGCTTTGCATTAGGTTCTACACCCACAGCCATTATTACTACACCTACGTTCAGCTTAGTACCATCGCTCAGTTCAATTCCTTCAACTTTTTCTTTACCTAGTATTTTGGTTACTTCTGTACCTTTGTGAACCTTTATACCCATTTTGGTTAAGTGTTCTTCTATCATATCACTCATTTCTTTGTCGAA
>JALWJF010000048.1 GCA_027081755.1 Desulfurococcales archaeon
ATATTAAGTTCAAGTTGTTCGAAATTTCAGTCATAACTAATATGTTGTGCTTTTCTGCCCTCGGAATCTTCTCATCCAAGTATTCGTCAATTAAGCTCTGCCACCTCTTAAAGCCGGTCCTGAGTATGTGTCCTAACCTCTTGGTTATGTCAGTTGGCTCTATGTCAACTGGAGGAATGCTGAAAAACTCGTTGAGTCTCTTGACAAGCTCCTTGGGGTTCTTGGCATTCAGTTTCTTGAGGACTTCTTCTAACTCTTCTGAACTCTCATCCGCTAACTTTTTTATCTCATCCATCTTCGCCCTTATGTTCTTTGCCCACAAATACATCCTCAGCCTAGCGTCAGCGCCGGTGAATGCCATGAAAAGGAACGCTATGAACAATATCTGGGTAATCAAGTTAAGTATGCCGCTACCTTGATTTGTGCCAAATAAGTTCAAAATGGACCCCGCTCTCGTCTCCCCTTAAGTGCCGTTAATGAATTCTACCCTTGACTATCTCCATTACTCCTTCTCTCATCATCGCTATCCCAAGTCCGGCCATGAGTATGGCAATAATCCTCGTTAGGGCCAGAGTTCCGTTCTTTCCCAGCACTTTGCTCAAGAGCTGACCAACCATCAATATCGGATAAGTAACTAGCATTACTGTGAGTACTACTAGGGCCACTTCGTAAGGCGGCATAATAGACCTATAGTATAACACTAAGCTGATCGCGCCGGGACCCGCCAACATAGGTATTGCCATAGGAACTATTGCCACGCTCTCCGGGTCTATCATTTCAGCCTCCGTCTTGCCGAAGAGTGCTTGAATTGCATATATCAGCAATATTAACCCCGTTGCTATTCTTATGTCATTTATAGTCATACCAAATGGTTTAACTATTATGTCTCCGAACATTGCAAAAATGAGGAGTATTGCTGTTGCAGTTATAACACCCCTCTTTATGGTCCCCTTTCTCCTCTTCTCGTCGAAGTGAGCAGTCATTTGGTAAAATATCGCTGCATTTGTTATAGGGTCTATTATTATAAACAAAGCTATAAACGCGTTTATTAGCTCGTACAAGGACTTTTCCCTCAGTAGTACATGTCGAAGAGCGCCTTCATGCTGATGTAAGCTCTCTCCCAAGTGGCTAAGCAGCCCTTGTCCCCTTCTCTTAATAGTTTGCCCAGCTGTTCCATCTCCTCCCTCCATCCTTTGGCCTTCTCCATAGTTATTACGTTCCCCTCTATCTGAGGGTTATATCTCGAGCACAGTTGCAAACATCTCTCTAGCCATTTATCCTTGTCCTCTCCTTCTATTACCACCTTGACGTAATCGTATACCTTGACGGTTATACCTTCTGCGTGAAGCTCTATGTACTCCTTCTCCGTTTCTTTCGAGTTGAGAGAAGTGTAATGAATTGTTGCAAGTCCATCCTCAAAGGCCAGAGACGCGCTCCAGACATCAGTATCCAAGACCTTGACGTTATCCGGTCTTAGGAATATTGCTGTACCCTTTACGGGTTTTCCGAATAGCGCTATTGCGTAGTCTATGAAGTGACATCCTTCGCCTAGGTACCTACCCCCTTCTTCGGGCTTGTAGATCCAGTGGTCCTTCTTCAGCTTCCCCGCAGCAACCCTGTACACTAAACTGGTTTTCTTACCTTTTGCAATTTCTTTTAAGAGTCGGCTTATGGGTGAGCAAGGTCTGTTGAAACCAGTGACGACCACTTTGTTGCGATTCTTCAGTAACTCATTGATGTCTTCCAGCTGTTCTGGCGTCAATACCGGGGGCTTCTCTACGTAAATTATTCTGGCTTTCGACTTAACTATAGCATCCCTAAGTATTGGATAGTGTTGGCTGTGTCTGGTCGCAATTATTATTATATCTTCTTCTTTCTCCAATACTTCCTCGTAGTTTGTAGTAGCGAACTTAAAGCCCATCTTCGTGAGCTCCCTAGCTTTCAAAGGATTAGTGACGGCTACTCCGTTGAGTTCATAGAGCTCCTTTACTATTAGATATAGAACCGTTGAGGCAAAACTACCAAATCCTATAAAGGAGACGGTGGGTCTAGTCCCTTTCCTTACGATCTCCGTTTGAGCAGCTGAGGGCCAAGAAAAGGAGATAACTCCTCTCTCTCTTAGGTGCTTTTCTGGCTCGTACTTTATCAGTGCTGTTAAGCCGTTGACCTTGCCCTCTAACAAGTCTTGATAAGCTTGGGGAGCTTGATCTATCGGATACACGGCTCCTATCACACCTTTTAGATCAACAAGCCCCTTCTCCAAGAGCTTTAGGTATTCTATCATGTTCCTCTCTTCTGTCCATCTAACGTAGCCTATTGGATAGTCTATCCCGCCCAGCTCATAAACCGGGTCATACCTTCCGGGGCCATAGGAGACGGATATGAGTATTTCTGCGTCCTTCACGTACATCTTCGTCCTGCTGAACTGAGTTGGAAATGCGCCCAGGATAACGACCTTGCCCCTATGTCTTATCATATCCAGTGCTAGGTCCATTAACCCAGGCTTGTCTGAGGAAGCAGCTATTATTACTGCATCTGCCCCGAAGCCTTGACTCAATTCCATCACTTTTTCTACAGGATTAACGTTCAAGCTGTTGTAAGCTTCAACTCCCTTCTCCTTAGCCAAGTTTACCCTTGCGTCGTTTATGTCAAAGCCCACTACCTTCAAATTGTAGGCCTTCGCTATTTGGGCTGCTAAGTTGCCTATCAAGCCCAAGCCTATTACGGCTACCACATCTCCTTGGTGCAGGTTGGCTCTCCTAACGGATTGAAGCGCTATGGAGCCCAAGGCTACGGTTGAGGCATCTTCCATGCTCACCTTTTCCGGAACGGGGACCACGAGCCTCCTGGGAACCACGTCTATCTCGGCGTGGTTCGCAAAGCCGGCTCCAGCAGCAGCTACCCTATCTCCGACGCTGAGGTCTATTACTCCCTCACCCTTCCTCAAGACATAACCGGAAATTGAGTAACCGCTAAACCTACCCGTCCCGACCACTTGCTTAGCTCTCTGGTAGTACTTCAATACCTCTTTTAACCCTCCTTCACGGAGCTTCTGTAAGGCAAGCTTTGCATAGTAAGGGTTTTCCAATACCAGCCTCACTGGCCTAGGCAAGGGAAGCTTTTCCAAGACCCACCCTTCCTTCTTTTTCTTAGCTCTCAGGGAAGCGAGCTCTGTACCAGCGCTTATTGCGGAATAGGCAGTAGCTATCATTACGCCCTTTTCAAAGAGGTGAGGAGGGGGAACCTCCTCTACGGTTACGCTAGATCCCTTAAACACTACTGCCTTCAAACCTTCATGCCCAAAAAGGGTTTGAGTTGGAAAGGTTATAGGCGGTAAGAGAAGAGGGTAACGAGTTCTGGGTTCCTCACCTCTGCCGCGAGGGGAGGTAGCCTCCCCTCGCTCAAGGCCTTCAAGTTCTCTTCGCTAGGCAATATCTCGCTCAGTACTTTTACCCTTTGACCGTCCTTTATGACTATAAACCTCTGCCCGTTGAGTTCCACGAGGTATGCTTTTCCGAGGGGAGTCTGGAGGGAGGAGAGAACACGTAGCTCCAAGAGAGGACCCTCGTGTTAGATCACTGTCGAAATGAAGTTTATATGTGTTTCCTTTACCGACGGGGCGATGAGAGGCGCGCTGGAAGCTGATCGGTGATGCGATTGGCTACATTTCGAGCCTCAAAGTTAAAGGTGTTAGGCGCCCGACGGGGATCCCTTTCATCCCCCGCGGACCTCGCGGCGTTGAGGGACCGGAGCCATCATCAATAGCTTTAAGTGGAACTAAATAAGGTTGGGCTCAAAACTTTCTATGTCCTTTCCGCCTTCCGTGTCCTTTGCGATGGCCTCCGTGCTTGTGGTGAGGGACGAATGACGCCAAGCTCTTACAGTTGCTCACTATTTCGTTGGCATCACATCTCTTCCCCTCTAAGACAGCCTTGATCCACTCGACGCTCGCTTTGAGGGCGATTTCGTATAACTCCTTAATGCTTCCAATGGAATACTGATCACAATGGTTTTGAGAGAACGCTATTATACCAGCTGGATCCGGTATCTTTTGTAAGCAGTCCCTAGTCATTATATGCTTTACCGAAGCGAAGTGATAAACGTTTCCGTGCTTTCCTTGGTGGAAGAGCCTCTTTCCGTTCGTACCCTCTATCCAGTCGAGCATATCGTAGGTCAGCATTTTCAATATTATTACCTTTGAATCGATCGTGGGGAATAAGTAGATCATGCTTTGCCTCCTGCCCTCGTCTGTATCCTTTAAGGGTCTCATGCCCTCGTCCTCCCTTTCGGAAGATATGGCATAACCGGTACCCCGTTGCCACCTAGGCAGTCCCAAGGGCCAAGTGTGAAAGCCGGGGCCGGGCTCCCTAATGTTAATGCTGGCTGAACCTTTCCAAGCGTTCTTGGTTACGGCTTCCCCTATTGCCTCTATTAGCTCATCGATATTATTCATCATGTATGGCTTTACGTTAAGCTTAAACTTACTCAATATTTCGTTACATCCATTAAAGTTCTTCTTATTCTTAACTATCAATATATCAATATTTTCTAAGTCTAGGACTGGTACCCTAGACTCACCTTTCACTTTCTCATATCCATAGTGTTTACCTACAAATTCTTCAAGTTTTTTGTCTAGACCTTTCCTAATCTCTTCAAATGTGTGAGAGTTCGGCTCTTTCCCTTTCGATACGAACCTTCCAAAACCTCTGGAAGAAGCCTTTCCGAGGCCCAGCGAAAAGAGGGTAAAGTCGATCAAACTTTTGAGTACGTCTTCGAAGTCATTTAGTATTTCATTTGATATTCTCGGCTCCCTTACGACCTCGACTTCAATCGTAGCACTCGCTACGGGTAACCTACTCAACGCATCCCTTAACTTTGCTTCTGGCCCTTTGGAACCACTCCTAGATAAGAGCGAGCAGTATCGGTTCTTCAAGTAGGATAGATCTTTGAACATGTTCCGAGCACTCTTACCCAAAGCATTAAGGTAGGCACAACAAAGGCCAAGTGCCCAAGGAACGGGCTCTGGTTCGTAC
>JALWJF010000049.1 GCA_027081755.1 Desulfurococcales archaeon
GCTCTAAACCAGCAGGAAATGAGGATAGAGAAGCTTTTATTAGAGCATACCTAGACTTAGCTAGACAGATAAATGAACTGCGAGACGTACTACCTGACGCACAGATACCCTCAGAGAACGAAGTCTTCAAACCCATAAGAGACCTTGGGATAGAGTATTGGTACGAACTTTTCAATCCAAGACAACTACTAATACTTCTCAAGCTTCTTAGATACGTAAAGGAAAGGACTGAACAACTTATCAAAGAGAAAGGCAAGTATGGAACAGCAATAGCACTATACCTTGCATTTGGTGTAAATAAACTGTTTAATTTTAATAATATATCTACAACATGGGACAACTCAACAGGTACTGTCAGAGAACTTGTAGATCATTACTCAAGAACACGCTCCATAGGTTTAGGTTTAGAGTACTGTGAAGCTAAACGGACTGATGAAGCGCTATCATGGGCCTATGAACCTAACTATAAGTCGATTGCCGCTATTCGCGGAGGCCTAATTCCTGTATTAAGACTTCTTAGTGAGTGGCTTGAGGGGCTTGGTGATCGTGTTGAGGTTTATTGTGGTGATGCGAGAAACCTTGGCGAGATTCTCAATAATAAGAAAGTTGATGTTATTAGTGTAGATCCTCCATACCTTGCTCAACACTTCTATAGTGATCTTATGGAGTTTTTCTGGCAGTTCCTACGGATTATGCTTCAGCCTGCAATAGATGAGGGTTATCTTTTCAACAGAGATTCGTCGCGAGGAAAAGCTGAACTATTTATTGAGGGTTGGTCACCGTACCTGCCTGTCCTACCAAGAGAAGCTGAGATTATTGCTAGGAAAGGACGGGATAAGATTGGAGATCTCGGTAGTAAGAGCGTTATACTTATTGAGAAGCAGCCGTTTACTGGTGCCTGGTATGTTTTGAGGATGTGGGAGTTCTTCCGTCAGATCAGCAAGGTTCTTAAAGATAATGGTTTGTTAGTGGTATGGTTTACGCATAGTGATCCAGATGCTTGGGAAGCAATAATATCCTCTCTCTACGCAGCAGGATTTGCCTTGAGTAAGGCATGGCCTGTATGGACGGAAATGGCTCAGAGACGTGTTGCGTTACTAACCACGGCATTCTTTACATCCCTGGTGTTGGTGCTTAGAAAAAGAAGTATTGTTGGTGGCTTGGCCACCGGAGCTAGAGATCCGTCCATCGTTATACAAGATGAAACTGTTAGGAAGGCTATTGCTGATGCTGTATTAGACTCTCTCGTTAGCGCATACAATTCTAAAGCTTCAGGTTCAGAGGTATTTATAATGGGTCTTGCTGGCGGTATCGCGGGTGCCACAAGGATATGGAATCCCGACGTCGATAAGCTGGATCTCTCGGTCCAGAAAAGTCTTCTCGAATATTTTGGTGGCGTAGAAGAGGCTTTGGATAAAGCTAGATTCCAGAAAGCACTAGCATTCTTCGAAAAGGTACTCTATCCAGCTGCTGTGTATCTCGCATCCACAATATTGCTCGAAGACTATCTTAAGAAAGCTAAGCTGGATGAACAGGTAGCGAATGAAGTACTTACTACAGATAACTACACTCGTGCATATCTTGTGTTCTGGACTGCTACACGATATGCAGGTTCGAGGGAACTGACTTACGACTTTGTTGAGAAGATATGTAAGATCCTAAACGTACCTCATCAAGCATTAGTAAACTTCGGGCTTCTCGGTCGATCAACCAGGTCCTCGTCTAGGACGTATAGGGTGCTCTTTGGAAGTGAATGCTACGATGCTGTTAATAGGCGTATTAACTTACTTATTAGGACATCTGCTGGGCAGGCTATACACTTGCTTAGACTTGTAGGAGAGCAACCTAAAGAAGATGTTTCCAAAGCTGTGAAGGGGATAATCTCATCTATGCCTATAAGCCGTAGAGTAGCCGCTACAGCACTCTTCCTCCTACGTACTGTTAGAAGTGATGAACTTAGACTTGTAGGATTATCCGAGTTTACGCGCGAATTCACTGATAAGGTATTGGTAACATTGTATCGAGGTGGTTAACATGGTGCTTCCAAGGCTTAAGGATGTTGTTGAGCTTAGTGAATTAGCATCAAAAGTGTACCGATACCTTGAGCCACAGGAGTACGTTGGTAAACTGGCTCCAAGTCTTGGTATGATACTACAGAAAGATCTCGGCATAGCCTATATAGAGGTTAGTAATGAGTTTCTAGATCCTATAACATTCCTATCGATTACTTACTTCCGAAAACCATTGATAGATGCATTAAGAACTGTAAACACAAGTTTGCAGAGGGTTTCAGAAGCTGTACCCGTCCTTTCACTTACTCACGCAATGGGTCTTGGGAAAACCCATTTCTTGACACTACTCTATCATCTGTATACTAAAGTGCCTTTTAAATGGAGTGATATTGCAGATAACTTACCTGAAGAGGCTAGAGTACTTACTGAAGAAACTAACTATAGAATCGATGTTGCCAGGAAAACCATAGTTATAGCTATACATCTGAATCATATACCAAGCGATCTCTCACCGTATGAAACATTATTTCTCATCATGCAGAAGATATTTAAGAAGTATAAGGAGAGGTATCTCGCATCAGAAGCTCCTAAGACTGAGCTAAACGCATTCGAAGAACTGTTACAGAGAATAAGTAGATATGACCCAAAGGATGCAGCAAGGGAGTTTGTCAAAACATTATCGAGATTAGCAATTAATGTACCTATATTAATAATCATCGACGAAGTATATGCAGCTGTATTTGAAGCTATTGTAGGAGCTTCTAAAGACTATACTGATAGCGTGAAGAAAGTTCTGATGTTCCTTGCAGCGTTAGTTGATGAGCTTCGTGGAAGGTTTCCAGCAATACTCGTGTATGCATCTGCTATGCAGGATGTTCAAAGGTGGAGAGATGTAGCTAGACTGCCTGTTGAAGCTGAGAAAGAGTGGTTAAAAGAGGCCGTGAAGTATTTTGAAGAGAGAACTCGCAGAGTTTCACCCATAAGCGTGAAGGACGTAGACGAGGAGGAGGCCCTTGAAATCGTAAAGAAAAGGATTGTCAGGTTAAAAGCCTCAATGAATAAAATGTTCTTGAAAGATAGGATCAAGGAGCTTCAGCACGTATTGTCTGAGATAGTAGGGAGAACTGAAGCCATTAAGTTTGTCAATGAGCTTAAAAAAACATATCCATTCTCACCGATGTATAAAGAGCTTGTTAGAAAGCTCATAATTCCAGCGTATAGCGCTGATTTTGCTCCTGGAAAGCTACAGCATCTTCGTGACCTAATTAAGATTAGCTCTAGTATTCTTGGAAGGGTTCTAGAGAGCGATGGAGAGACATATCTAGTAAGCATAGCTCACGTTGAACATGATGATATTAAGCATCTACTGGATGAAGGCTATGCAAATGAGTGGCGTAGAGATGTTCTTTCATGGAATAGATTTCTAGAATTTCTAGAGGCTGAGACCAAGGACTACGATCTAGTTAAAATGGTTAAAGGCGCTATATCAGCGGTATACCTTAAATCAGTTACAAATAATGCATGGGACTTAATGTTGATGATGACTAAGAGCCCAGATACATTATCATTAGAAGAGCTTGATAGGAGGGCTTTATTTCAAAGAAAACTTCTACTAGCCTTAGTAGGAGTCGTTGATATTACTAAACTTAATAGATATCCTGATGTATTAGAGAAGCTCAATGTAACACCTTACATACACAGCGTTGAACGAAGTGAAGGTAAGTACCACTACGCGTCACTATTCGAAAATCCATACCAATTGCTTAAAGATATTCATGAGGGCGAGATTCGTAGACTTAGAGACGAGGAAGGAAGATTAAAGATTAAAGATGCTATTGAATACGTAAGGGATAAGCTTGAAGAATACGCACTAGTGAGTGAGTTTAAGCGGAATGTTCCATTAAGCATAGAGATCGTGAGCGGTAGAGTCTTTGAGGAAACAACTATTGAATTCGCTGAGTACCTGAATAGAAATGAATTTACCATACTAGTAATCTCCCCGATAGATATAGCTAATAAACTACTTATAGAAAAGATTGAATTCAATAATGTTCTTGAAAACATTAGAAAATCTATAAACAAAAACAAGAATAAGATAAAGAATCTGAACATGTTTGCTATAGTGGTCCCTTATGTGGATGAAGGAACCCTAGAGAGATTAGTGAATTCCTTAGCGGAGATTAAAGCTAGTGAAATAGTTGTTAATATGTTGAAATCTGAGAGGGGTATGATCGAATTTGCCGAACATACAACACAACGCCATAGGTCTTTGCTCGATCTTATAAGGAAGCCTGAAGAGGAATTCAAGCGTATTATTATGGAGATAATGGCCCGGTTTAGAGAAAGACTTGAAACTTATGCTCAACAGCTTAACAATGTTGCTGTACAAGACTTTACCTCAGACTTTGTTAGTCTCTTCAAGAAAATTATAACGTATAACTCCTCCACAGGTAAGATTGAGATATATGATCTCATCGTATCAATTGATAAACAGCCTCAGACGCTCTCTAAAGTATTTGCATCGCTACCCGTATGGATTACTAGTGCTGTCAGAGGAAAGCTGAAGGTAGCTAATGCAACAGAGATAAGTGCTAAACTAGTAGAATGGATTAAGAAGATGATTAGTACTGACATAGTGAGAGAAGAGCTGCGTAAGAATAGAGAGTACAGGCATTCAATATCTTCAATCGTAGAGGGCTTAGCTAAAGGATGGCCTGATATACCGATAAAGCCTGAATCCGTAAAGAGCATAGAAAACGCTATTGGAAACCTTCTTCGTGGTAGGGTTCTTCAGACGGATGATAGGGAATTTAAATTAATTGAAGTAGATATTAAGGGAGATGACCTTATTATAAGGCCAAAAGAAGTAACTCCTCCACCGCCACCTCCACAACTACCTAAAGGTGTTATAGGTTTCGAAACATCGGGAGTAGATAACATTAATATAGCGTTAGGGAGTATTACCCGTAGTAAAGAATTTGCGCAACAGGTT
>JALWJF010000050.1 GCA_027081755.1 Desulfurococcales archaeon
AGTTGATCAAGGGGGCCTTATATTTACTAAGGAGAGGGTCTAGGTTCATCTATTCCACGTGCACTATTACATACGATGAGAATGAGGGTCACGCTGAATTGCTAGAGGAACTAGAGCCAGTTGACGTAGAGCTCGCATCGTCCGGATTCTTGAAGGGTTGGAGGAGGTATTTACCAAATATACATAGAACTATTGGTTTTACGTTCGCTATTTATGAGAAGTAATACACTCCATTATTTCCTTGCATAGAGGTTTCCAGCAGTCGTTATCGTATTTTCTTTCAATGAATACTTTCTCTAGCTTCCTTTTTACTAGTTCAACATCAAACCCATACTTTTCTCTATACACGTCTGGAACGTCGAACTTAACTCCTACCATAGTGGAGAGAGGCAGTATGGGCAAAAGCACGAGTTCGTTACTCATTTCCCTTATGTAGTATACTGCCTTCAGCCTCGGGCTCAGCATAGCTGTTAGGTAAGTAAAGGCACTCTCGGGCTTAAAGCCCCCTGTGGGTGAGACGTAAAGGTCTGCATCCTTATATACGTCCATTAAATACCTAAGGGTGCATGCCAAATTAGCTATGCCTCTGTAAAACCTTGAAGCTTTCGGTCTCCCCAACTCCTTTACTACAAGTGCCTCTGTTGGATAACCTTTTATGTCTAAATAAATCTTAATTACGGCACACGCTATCTCCCCGGCAAAGGTGTCGGAGCAGAGCAACACAACCCTTACATCTCGTTCTTCCGAGTAAAGGTCTTGCATAGCGCTTAGGAATGAATTGAGCTCGGCACTAGCACCTTTAGGATCTTTATTAACATATTGAACAACATCATCCAAGAAATTGCAGAGCTTTCCCTCTAGGGACCTTTTTAGCTCTTCGTCAACTTCAGGTGTCCAATCTCTCGAAACGAGTTGCTTTGGGCATGAGCTTGGATTTGTCTTACAGTAGTTCCTTATGACTGAAGTACCTACACTAAGAATGTGAATGTCCACGCAGCATCTCCACTTATTCTAGCGATTTAGAGCACTATTTTGCTATGATACCGTGCAGAAGATGTGGCAAGCCTGCATCTAAAGCCGTTGGATATTGCTACGACTGTGTTAAAGAAGGTTATTTGGATATAGCAATGGAGACCCACAGAAAATGGAGAGTTAAGCTTGGCCTACCTCCAGAGCCCCCTCGAGAGGGGTTGAGGTGTTCTATGTGCATCAACGAATGCAGAATACCTAAGGGCTCGGTAGGATACTGTGGAATATGGAAAAACGTGGGTCACTTGAAAGCAGACTTCAAAGTTTATGCATACCTAGATCCACTGCCGACCAATTGTGTCGCTACTTCGGTCTGTCCAGCTGCGACGTCCAGAGGCTATCCCTTCTATACTGATACCAGAGGACCGGAGTACGGTTACTACAACTTAGCTGTGTTTGCCTATGGCTGTACATTGGACTGCTTGTATTGCCAGAACTGGGAGCATAAAACAGATCTGTTCAAAGTGAGGGAAGCTAACTATGAACAACTGTTGGAAACCGCGTTGGATCCGAAGGTGAGGTGCATTTGCTATTTCGGTGGCGATCCTACTCCTCAATCCCTCCATTTCATAAGACTGTCAAGAGACGTCCTTAGCAAGACCACATCCATCAAGAGGATATGTTGGGAGACGAACGGTTTGGCTAACCCTATAATAATGAAGCTTATGGCCGAGTTGAGTTTGGAAAGCGGCGGCACCGTTAAGATAGATTGGAAAGCTTGGGACACGAACGTGTATAGGGCTTTAACCGGTGTTGATGGTAACAAAGCGCTTAGGAGACTCAAAGAGAATGCTAAGATGGTTACCAAAATTGGTAAAGATAGACTTGATCCTCCGCTGCTCGTCATAAGCTTGCTCTTGGTTCCACTTTACGTAACACTTGAGGAAGTTAGGAGAGTTGCCGAATTCGTGTCTACTTTAGACAACGTCCCCTTGGTCCTGCTGGCATTTCATCCTTCTTGGCTTATGAGCGACTTACCCACGACCTCACGTAAACACGCTGAGGAGGCGGTAAAGGTCGCCAAGGAGGCTGGGGTTAAGGAGGTCTATCTGGAGAACGTTCACTTACTGAGCGATGCCGAATATCCTTTCTAGCCTCAGCGCTGGCGTAGGCCGCTCATCTCTCGCATGGGTCGGGCTTACCTCATCAGCGGGGGGCTCTTCATTGCTACGCTCTGAGCCCCCAATATTGGTTCCTCGTTCGTGTAACTACTATACTTTGTATCGGTACAGCACTTCGGAACACCCATTTGTGATTAGAACCAATCACGCTTCAAGGGCTAAGGCATAGTGATAGCAACAAAGTATTTGGGAAGTACCGGAGAACTGTGTTGGGAGAGAAGCGTGAGAGTCCTAGAAGTTGTTAACAAAATTATCACTGACATATTGACTGATATGGAAAAGTTTGTAGAGGCAGTGACCAAGGTGGACGAACAAGAGTGATCTTTTTGGTTCGTATTATTACCATGAATTCTCCTGTGTTATAGCACTCAGTGGCTCTAGATCCAAGCCACCTCATTCTAGATCTGCTCCGAAGTCGGTATTCCTATAGAGACATTACCTTGCTCATTTGATACTATCTCCCACGTCTGGGAGTCCCAAGATACCTCCAAGGCGTCCTAGCAGGCTATACGTAATGACCAAGTATTTGAACATGTTATGGTTTACTGGAATAGTACGGGTCATGGTAGAGTTAACGCCCAGTTAACTCGACTGGCGGTAGAGTTAACCTCCCCGAAGGTCGCTCCGGCGTAACACCGGAGGAAGGAAATGACGATGAACTCCGCTAGGGCTCCAGCCAGAGCCTCTCCAAGCCCTCCAACCGATCGAACTCACTGTCCTCAGTAACTACTACCTTAATACCGTTGTTCTTAGCTACAGCTGCGTGAAGGACGTCGGAAGGCTTGAGGTTGTACCTCATCAGAATTTCTCTTGCGGCAGAATATTCTTCTTCACCTAAGCTGAGCACGGTTACGTAGGGGAGCACGATAGTGTCTATGAACTCTATGGTGATAGTGTATGGAACTTTGTACTTCTTCTTCGAGACGTAGAGCAGCTCGTCTAGGACTAGTACGTCCGTGCAGAGCTTGTATTGCGAGAGGAGGTCTAGGTAGAAGTTCTCGTACCTTTCTCAGACTTTCTCATCGGTTAAGGTGTTGAGGTAAACGAGCAAAGGGGTGTCCAGAAACGCCTTCATTCCTCAAATTCCTCCTCTAGGCTGAGGCTAGCAGCTTCACCGGGCTTGGGCTCGTTCCTCCCTTCAATGCTCTTTAGCCTCTGCACGTGCTGCCTAAGCATTTCTTTCAGCCTCTCTCTATCCACGCTCTTCTTGGCTGGCCTTATCACGATTCCATCCTTAACCTCAACTATTACCTCGTCTCCTTCCTCTATGCCCGCAGCTTCCATTATCGCCTTTGGGACTATTATGTAGCCCTTCTTACCTACTTTGAGTTTTAGGGGCAAACCCGGGCTACCCAAGGTTTAAACCGAATCAAACCAGTAAATAGGTTTCATAGTCTGGACGACCTTGCCTAAGCTCATGGGAGGCTCAGATCCTTAGCGATGCTTTCGTATTCCTTTAACTGCTCCTCCTTTATCTTAATCGCTTTGATTAAACTATCCTTGAAGGCTTTGTACCTAGCATCTACTTGGTCTATGACTTTGGCTATCAAGCATTTAACAACTCCGTCTAGCCCGCATTCCCTAGCCTCCCTCCTATACCTCGCTATCTCCAATACGTCCTTGGAGTTCAATATTCCATTTATTATGGACGAGGGGTCGCCTTGACACGAAGCAATTGGTTTATCCTTAACCATGTCCCTCTCTATCTTGTCTGCTTGCTCTAGGGTGTTATTTAATAGAGCTATTGTGACCTTTGCCTTCTGCACCAAACTCATTATTTTAAATACTACTCCCAGCGTGGGCCTCTCCTTTACTAGCCTGCTAAGTTCGTCCAAGGTACTGTTCAGTTCGAAGTAGAGCTTGTTCAGTCTAGTTAAGATGTCCACCAATGAGGACAGCTTCGTTAGATACATTACGTTTCTCTGGAACGGATCTTTTAACAGCAAGTACTTGTACTCGGTCTTGCCAGATATTTGCTTGTACAACTGCTCTAACTTCAAATACGATGCTATTATGTCAGCAATGCTGTTTGGTAACTTGTACGTGGATATCGCTGGAGAAACGGTCATTGTTAAAGTGACCGTAGGCGTACAAGGCTGAACGCTCGTTACAGTCTCTGTCACAAATCTCGTTAAGGTGGTTGTGACCGTATATGGAATGGACTTTGTAACATAATACGTGCTGGTGATGATTACAGTGTTCGGAGAGGAAATTGTAGGAGACGTAATTCCTCTTTGTACCGTCGGGTTATACCCTTCAACCTTGTACACATATATCGTTCCATCATCAAGCCCAACGGCTATTCTATCCTTCCACCAAGCAACAGAGACAACTCCCGAATTGAAGTCCTTCTCCAGCACCAAGTTCCCATTTATGTCATAGATCTTGAGCTTGTAATTGTCCCCGTCAGCCACTGCTATGTACTTGCAGTTCGGACTGAAGGCCACTTGGTAAGCCTAATTGAACCCTCCAACGTTCCAAATGGCTTTGTTGGATTGCTCAAGTCATAGAGGTAGAGGTGATAGTAAGTTGAAACTGCCAAGTAATTGTCACAGACGGCTGTGTCTTCAGCATCTTCCCCATAATCTATGTTGCTAATTATCTTTCCATCCTTTATGATCAAGAGCTTGTACTAATCCCAATCAGCCACATACCAATAGCCTTGGTAGTACGAAGGTTCGTCATCGACCCCTCCAACGTCCTCATTTTATCCCCATCAGCTTCAAACAATGGGTCGAGAATATATCCTTTCTCATTTAAGCTTGATCAAGGCCACAATTATTCCAACAACAATGCTTACCCACATGGTT
>JALWJF010000051.1 GCA_027081755.1 Desulfurococcales archaeon
GGTAATAATTGAGAGTACTAATGCGACACCCCTCGGTAAGATGGTTGGAGTGGAAATTAAGAAAGGGGTATATGCAAAGGTTTATCCCAAGGTTATATTGAGCTTCGACAAGGCCAATTTGGAGAAGCTAGCTAAAGAAGCTAAGAAAGAAGGGGCTCACCTACTAGTGATATTAACAAAAACTGAGTTAGTAGATCAGATAAGGAACATGGCCAAGATACTGCCGATCGATGTGAAGGTGCTGGAGGCTAGAGAGGCGAAACTGGTCCAACTAGCCACATACACTCTTTACAATGTCCCCGAAAGGAGGATGTATATTGATGCAGACAAGGCAAAGCTGATGCTAAAACAGATAGGAGAAGAGATAGGAGTTCCTAAAGCGATCTCGGAGTGGATTGAGGAAGCAAAGGAGAGGGGAATAATAGTTGAAGACCTACAGAGGCCGTCTGGAGCATCGGAGGAAACTATAGCAGAAGCATATTCCTTCTACCTCGCTTACCCTAAGGATACGTTTACCACAGAAGAAGTATTCGAACATGTTGTAAAGAAAATAAGAAGGTTCATAGTCTATGGAAGAGGGTCTAGAAGAAGAGCACCCTTTGCCAGTGGTTTAGATATTGAGAATCCCAGAGGCTTGAAAAGGTTTGAAGAAGACCTCATAGCTGCCGATCTTCTGGAAAGGGTTGACGATAAACTCAAGATAAAATTGAGTAAAGTAGAGAAGAGGATGATTGAGCTCTTAAAACAAAAGAGAGCTATGCATTGGAAAGAGCTAGAAAGAGAATTCATAATAGCATCACACAACAAGAAGCTCCTCTCCGATTTCTATCTTAAGATTCTGGAAAGGAGAGGGCTGGTAAAGGTAGAGAGGAGAGGTAACGAACCCATAATGGTTAGTCTAACTAACACTAAGAGCTTAGTAGAGGAACTCGAGAACTGGAGGGAGAAGGTAGAGGAGAAGTGGAGGAGTTATGGGAGCGGTTGGAGGAGCTATGCCCACGTAGTAGTTTCTAAGAAAAAGGAGGACAACGTCATATTCTTAGATGAGATAAGGGATTACATAAACAAAGGGACGGAAGAACTTAGATACGAGAGGAGCTCCACCACAATTGCTAGAAGGGCTGCTTTCTTGACTTCCTTGGCAAAGTACTTGATAGAGACATTAGTACCGGTTACTGAGAAGGCCTACAATGAAGCGCAGAGATTGGTTGATGATGCCACAAAGTCTATGGCAAAGATAATGGAAGACGTAGAGAAGGTACTCGATAGGGTTTCCGAAGAGGTAGGGGTAGCGGTCCTTGATTCGGAAGATATAGATGAAATGATTAAACTAAAGATGAACTTAAAGAAGTTAGAAGAAATAGAGGAGAAGAAACTGAAACCGGAGGAAGTCGAAAGGGAGGTTAAGAAGCTTAGGAGGGAAGGACTCCTACCAGATCTCTTCTACTTTGAGAAGTTCTACGATCCCAAAGAGTGGAAGAGGTCGTATTACTTCAACATAAAGTATTACAAGCTATCAAAGGCATCTGACGAGTTCTACTCATCGCTATACGACATCCAAAAGAGATTAAATAAAGTAGAGAAGTCGCTAAATGAGATCAAAGAAGCGAAGGAAAGGATGGAGAACAAACTGAAGGAGTTGGCCATAAAGGGTAAAGGCGATGACTTAGCGTCCAGAGTCTATTCCGTCCTCATAAATGGTGTGGTTAGTCCGCCCGGAAACGTAGGGGAAACCGCTATAGACTCGCTAGCAAGTCTAGAAAGGACCTTAGAGGAAGTGGTCTCCTCAGTAAGACAAGCGGACCAAAAGATATTGAGCATAGTAATGAAGTTAAACGAAATAGCTTCCTTAGAAGCTGAGCTTTCTAGGCAGATAAAGATAGCGAAGAGCTGGTGTGCGTTTGCGAAGAACTTCTATTCCAACACGCCTTATCAAGAGCCCTTCTCCGAACTATGTGAGCGTATCAGAGCGGTCGAGGCAGAGTATAACTCCTTGGCAAAGGATCTGGGTAACCCGTTTTCAACGATAGAGCTAATGGCCACGCTGGAAAGGCTTAAGGCAAGCTTAAAGGAGCTTATATCGGAAGCCAAGTCGATAGTTAATGAGATGAAGAGTATATACCAAGAAAGCATAAAAGAGATAGAGAAGAGGATATCTGATATAAATAAGATGAAGGTCGTAGCCGATAAGTTGAAGATAAGGTGTGACGACGTAATAAAGATGATAACCACTGTGAAGATGAACCTAAATAACATGAGACCCCCGGGGTATATAAGTACTAGCTACACCTACGAGTCACTATTAAATACCTTGGAGAGGGCAAAAACATTACTAAGTTTGAGGCTCAAGACCAAGCTGAGTAACGAAGAGGAAAAGCTGTTGGAACTCTTGGAGGGAGGTAAGAGGATTTTAGAGGAAGTGCTTGAAAAGGCCAATGCTTATGGAATGGACAAAGAAACGGCGCTTAAGGCTCTAATTAAGTTATCAGAAAAAGGTCTAGTGAGGGTCTTGGTCGAGGTAGCTTAAGAACTCCTCTACATCCCCATCAGCCAACATTACTATCTCAAGAAAGTGGTTCTTGGTATACTTGTTTACTTCTAAGAGCACTACTCCGGCTCCAGGTTGGCCATATAATAAATAATGACCTTCTGGAGCAAGTAAGAGGGCCGGTATTGCTAGTAGGTCTTCCTCCCCTTCAACTTTTACCCACCTTCCCTCATTTAGCGCTCTTTTAATGCCCTCGACTGCTTCTAAACATATCCTTCCCCTAGGATTTCTAACTTTGATGACCCTCCTAGCTCTTATCTGAACGGGTAAGCTCCTTCTGGTCAAGCCGTCGAATATCGCTAACTTAGGACATAGACCTAGCTCTAGAGATCTTTTCGTGGTTACGTCCCCAACGGTTATTATGTCCTTGTTACTTAGGATATTCTTCAATATTATATCATTTTTAATCAAAATCCCTCTAGGACTTGCTAGCAATGCCTTTAGTTCTGGTCCGAAAGTTATTCCCTTCCCACTTCCACCGCATACCTTCCCGGCTTCTTGAGGAACTCCAGTTTCCCTATGAGCTTCGAATTCTCCTTTATTATTATCACAGCCCCTTCCCAATTCTCTGTCAGCTCTGTGCTCCCGCAATAGGGGCACACCCCTTTCTCTTCTGCTATCTGTCTTGGCACTAGTGCCCTACAGTTCAGACAAGCGTAAAAGGGAGGTCTTCTCTTCAAGCTTTAACCTCCTCCGCATCCTTTATTTTGCCTAGTCCCGGTCCTCTCATAGTCATTCCTACCTTTAGCACGCCCCTCTTGCTAGACACTTGCACTATCCTTCCCCTGACGATGTCTCCTTTCTTTATCCTGATATTTCCAGGACCTATCATGGAACCTGTCGCAGGATCGTAAGTAAAGCTTCCCTCACCTAGCTGAGATCGGTGTACCATCGCATCTACGGGGCCTATGTTAACGTATATTCCGTGCTTGGAAACGTTCACTACTGGTCCCTCTACTACCTCGTTTCTGAGAGGAACGAAGGCTAACAAGGTATATCTGGCTTCGTGATAAGTGGCTCCATCGCCGGGGATTATGTAACCTTCTTCGTTTATGTCCACGTCCGTAACGGTTATTATTAGTCCTAATTCCTCGTCCAAGATACCCTCATATTCCTCTCTTAATAGCTCCAAAGCGACCTTCTTTAGGTCTTCACCGAACTTGTCTGGCGGTATTCTCACCACGTCCTTAAACTCGTACAGTCTGAACAAGCTCACTACCGTTTAAGCGGTACGGTTGGCAGAATTTTAATTCATCCAGTAGCGAGTTCCTCAACCCCTTTAAATTTAATACTTTCCATCCGCTCACTTCTTCTAGCACTTCCGACACCATTATCCTTTTCTTGGCCGGATACGGTTTGGTTTTTCTGGCCTTTCTCTTAACTTCAATCACCAGACAAGGTTCCCAGTCTAAACCGATAAGTTTCCAATTCTCTATTTTCCAAGCCGGCTCACCGGAGAACTTGAACGTGTTTCCTTCAACACTTAGTGGAGGGGCGGAGATCATGATGTCTGGTACCCCTCCTTTTGGATGAGGGCTCTGAAACCAAAGTAGTACGTCAATCTCTCCCTTAACCAAATAGGGCATAATGGTCCATCTTATCGTTTCAATGTCTCCTTCTAATGACTTCCATGTCCAAGCTGGTACTATTAAGCCCTCTTCTCCAGTTGCAGTAGTCACTACTCTTTCAGCTTTCAATGCTCTTAGCACCTCAAGTAATGTAAGAATCTCTAACTCCCTGGGTCCTTCAAACTCACCAAATACCATCACATCTATCTTCTTTAACACGTCAGAGTACGCCTCTTCAATCCTTTCGTTTATCCCTACGATCATGCCTTAGCTCTTCCATTGCTTCCATCAATGCCTCCATCCTTTTAAGTGCTACCACAGCCCTCACTTTGTACGCTACTAAGACACTCACTATTATCGATAAAATCAGAGCTAAGGGGAAAATTATCCAGAAGAGAGGGCCCATGAAGAATGATAAGAATAGCATTGTATACGATATAACCATTAATATTTTTTCTACCTTCATTTCACTCAAGGTTTAATGCCCTCATACTAGTTTCCTCAAGGCTAATGAGGAGAGCGGGCAGTCTGAACTATGAAGAGAAGGGCTGCTGGCCGAAGCCGAAAGGTTCTTTAATCTCTAGAATAGGTCAATTTAACAATGGAGGAGAGGTGCCATGAGGAAAGCACTGGCTCTCTTGGTCCTCTTACCAATGATCTTTGCCGCACAGACTACTCAGTCTCAACAGAAGCCGATCATAAACGTCAGCGGGAACGTCTGGAACAGAGTAGTTGACGTAATATTCTTCGTAGCGGGCTTCTACGGAGTATATTACGTGTTAAGCCCCATAACCGGTATTCTGAAC
>JALWJF010000052.1 GCA_027081755.1 Desulfurococcales archaeon
TTTTAATAGTTAGGTAAATAAAGGCTTACCATCTGGTCCAAAATTATTAACCAGTAAGTTAAGTGAAACGTATGTGGCGAGAAGTGGGTTGTAACAAAGCATTTAGCAAGTTCGTTTTAGAAGTAATTCCGGAAGAATTGGAGAAGTTCTTAGATAGCAGAGCAGTTGATGTCATAATGTTCAGGGTAGCCAAGGAGGGTGCTAAAGAGTTGATTAGTACGACTTGTAACGACCTTAAGTGTGTCATGAAAGAAACCTTAGAAACCTTGAAACGTATGTGGCTAATAGATAATTACAGGTTTGAAGGAAACAAAACGTATGTGAAGCTTATGAGCAATGAAAGACATGTAATAGCTTTTATACTTGGAGCCATAGTTGGCATTATCGAAAAGAACTTCGGGAACGTTAATGTAATTAGTCCAATAGGTAAGTATCTATCAAAAAATGCTGATGTAATCGTAAATGTTAAGGTGTTAGAAAATGAACTAGCCATAGAGCTGTCTAACGTCTAAAAAGGAACGTCCATTTAGGAACTTAAACGGCGATATACAGCGTTATCTGATGGGCTGAAAGCATGAATTCTCTCAACTCTACATTGGCTGTAGATTACAGCAAGATCCTATTATTTGATGTAATACCTTCTGAACTAGAGAAGTTAGTAGGTGAAGGTGCTTATGCGCTAGCGCTAAAGCTGTCTTCATCAGCAGTCATAAAGCTCGTTGGTAATTCAACGTTCAACAAAGAAAACATTGAATCCATAATAATGGAGCTATTTAATGATCTAATATCCAGCATCGAAAAGGATGAAGACAAGCTAATAATACACACTAGGATCGACGTCAGCGACGACGCCCAGAAAGGAGCGCTGGCAGGTCTCTTCGTAGGGCTCTTGAAGGCAATGGGGTGTAAAGCAATAGCTCCAAAGAGACCGATCTATTATGCAAACGGTTACGTCATTGTGAAGGTAGACGGAGATAAGGTCGTGATAGACTTCCCCAGCACTTTATGTTAAATAATACCTAGACACTCCTAAGACTCGGGTCCCCACATGGCTGAGAGCGAGAAGAGTTGTGAGGTATTGAAGGCACTGGCCTTCTTCTACCAAACTTACTTTAGAAAGATAGCGTTCAAGGCTTTGCCCCAGGAGCTAGAGAAAATGCTCGGTGAGACTGCTTTTGGAGTAATAGTTAGGTTAGTATCCATGGCTTCCATTGAAGCTGTCCCAACTATGGCAAAAATGATGGGAATAGAGCTCGAGGCCGGCGATCCGCTGAAAGCTTTGTTGCATCTGAACAATAAGTGTCACGTGGAACTCTATCAAGAAACCTCTAAGATAGGTGAGATTGGGGATATAGGCTTAATACCAACCGAAATAGAGGATAACAAGATAAAGTTTATACTGAGCACTTGTCCGAAAAGCATAGTAGAGTTCGCTCCTTCAATCGGAATAGTAGTTGGGATTATGAAAAGCTTCGGATTAGATGTTACAGCCTTGAAGGACGAGAAGTTCAAGACTCATGTGAGAACCAAGTTTGCAGCTTATCCTAAGAGAGAAGGGGACAAGTGCATGGTCGTAGTCGAAAGGATAAAGTAAGCTTTTACGTTTATACCGCTCATGCATCCCGGCTCTGAGCCGTGGATAAGGTAACTGTTCGAAAAATACTGAAGAAATATCAAAAAGGAGAAAAGCTCGTAATGGTTACAGCTTACGATTATCCAACAGCAAAACTCGTTGATCAAGCTGGTGTAGACATGATCCTAGTGGGAGATTCCGTTGGCATGGTGGTTTTAGGTTATCCCTCTTCAAACCAAGTTACAATGAAGGATATGCTCCACCACGTAGCAGCTGTAGCTAGGGCAAATCCGAGAGCTATGGTAATTGGAGATATGCCCTTCGGAAGCTATGAAGCTTCTAACGAGGAAGCGGTCATGAATGCCATAGAGCTGGTTAGGGTTGGAGCTGAAGCAGTAAAGCTCGAGGGAGGACAAGAAGTAGCGGATAGGGTTAGGGCAATAGTGAGGGCCGGAATACCGGTAATGGGCCACTTGGGCTTAACTCCACAAAAGAGGCACTTGTTGGGCGGTTACCGCTTAAGGGGCAAGACAGAGCAAGAGGCAAAGGAGCTCTTGGAGGACGCGAAGGCCTTAGAGGAGGCCGGAGCTTTTGCTATAGTAATAGAGTTCGTAAAGGCTGACGTCGCAAAGAAGATAACGGAAAGCGTCAATGTTCCAACCATATGCATAGGAGCTGGACCCCACTGCTCCGGCCAAGTCCTAGTGCTCCACGACATCTTAGGCTTGTCTGAAATGAAGCCTCCCTTCGCTAAAGTATACTTTGATTGTTCCAAGGCAATAAAGGAAGCTGTGGAGGCCTTCGCGAGGGAGGTTAGGGAAGGTAAGTTCCCAAGCGAAGAGTATTACCGATGAGGAGATGGCCCGGGTATCGAGGGATGAGATCAAAAAGCCCCCCTAGCCGAGGAACTCCTCGTTGAAGAGCTTTGATAACGCCATTATTATGGCCAGTTCACAGAACTCCTTTCTGGTTACTATACCCTTCGTAAGCCTCCCCACAAGCCCTTCTCTCATGCCCAAGTTTTCTCCGAATTTTCTCATAAATTCGAAGAACAGCTTTCTGTTTTTCATAAATTCCTCCGGCTTCAAGGGAAGTTCGAATCCTGGACTGAGCCCGAAGGCTTCCTTACCAAAGCCCTTTACATAAGCGACGCTCTGCATGAACAGCTTGTTCTCGTATAAGAATATTCCGGACTCGAGGCCTACGTAGAGGTCCGCCTCGATCAGCTTTTCCAGTTCCCGAACCCTGTTCTTCGCTCCTTCAAACACCTCTTCCTCAAAGGGTATTTCACTCACGCCGCTGGGAACAGCCTTGCCCATGACATTTGCCTTTATGCCCATTTTCCTCAAGGCCTCTTCCGCTGCCTTAAGCTTCACCGGGTTTTCGCTTCCCACGACCACTAACATTTTATTCCCACCCATGAGGTTGACTGGCGGGAAAAGAGCTTGAAGGTAGCGGTTCTCTGTGAATGTTTGAAAGATAAGTGCCACGTAGCTCATCACTTCGGCTTGGCTCCAATAATATGCATCTTCGAGGACGGGAAGGAAGTCGAGAGGATTAGAAACCCTTACGTAACGGCTCCAAGGGCTAGAGGGAGACTCTTGGCGGAGTTCCTAGCCCAGAAGGGCGTTCAAGTGGTAATAGGTCCGGAAGCTCAAGCTCATGGGGCTTCACAGTGGGCGGAGGCTTTAGGAATGAGGGTCATTTCCGTGGATCCCGGAACCCCAGTAGAGGAGGCTTTGAAGCTCATCTGAGGTCGCTCTCTTCTTATAATCTTCCCTTCAGTTATGCTCTCGGTGCCTCACGATGGTAGAGAGAGCTAAACAAGTGAGCGAGGCTAAGGCGGAGGAGAAGGTAATAATTGAGCCCATTGAGGTACCCGAAGAGCTCCAACTCGGGAAAGCAATACAAGTGCAAGAAGCCGCCAGAGCCCCAGCGGTTACCGTTTACAACAAGCACGAACTCCTCATTAACCTCAAGCCCTTGGTGAGGAGGACCGATGAGGAGGTAATACCGGTCCTCAGAGACCCCATAACCAAGAGGGTCGACGGCTTCTTGACCCAGTTCGAGCTAATAGTGCCCACCTCCCACCGCTCCCGCTACACAGTCTTGGACTTCATGCACGAGTTCCCGCTGTTCAAGCCTGAGGACGACCTCAACTTCGTGTTGAAGGAGCTTGACGACAAGAAGGTGAGAGGTGCTCCAGTGATAAACGAGGAAGGGAAGCTGGTGGGAGTAGTTGACTACTACGACTTGCTGAGGGTAACCATGCACAAACTGCCCGGAGAGCCCAACCTAAAGGTAAAGGACGTGATGAGGACTGGTGACAAGTACAAAATAGATATGAACGAGAAGGTGAACAAGGCATGGCACAGAATGATCAACAGGTTCTTACCCGGAATGGTCGTGGTAGACAAGAAAGAACAAGACAAGGTAAAGGGAATAATAACTTACAAGGAGTTCGTGAAGACCAACAGGTGGTTCATTCATAGGGAGAGTGAACACATGAGCGTTCCCATGGCAAAGGTAAAGACCATAATGTTAAGAGGAGTTCCGTACCTCAAGCCTGAAGACCCGGTAACCTTGGCAGCGGAAAAGTTCCTGGTGCTGAGGGTTCCGGTATTGCCGGTGGTTGACGAAGAGAATAGGTACGTGGGAGCTGTTTACGTTGAGGACGTGCTGAAAGCCTTGGCGAAGCTGCCTAGGAAGCCCATAGCAGTCAAAAAGCCCTTAGAGGTAAAGGAAGAGCAAGAACAGAAGCAGAGCCAAGCCTAGCTTTATTTCCCACTTTACGCAAGCGAAGCTCATCGCGACTAGTGCCATAGCTGTTACTACAGAAGCCGCTAAGATGGCAGGGTTTAGGGTTAGTAAGCCGTAAACGGTCGCTCCAACCAATAGGGCTCCAAGTATTACGTTCTCTTTTTGGAAAAGCCCCCTCATTCCACAGTGACAGCAGTGCCAAGGCATCGCTAGGGATAGCGAAGCTAAAGCCAACAAGAGCAAGCCCCTCTTCAAGGCTCCCTCTCGTAGACTTCAGTTAACGTCTTTTGAGCACTCCGGCCTTTGAACGTAAGATGCCCCGTTCCCTATGAAGCGTCGCTTTTGACCTCCCCCTCTTATATCCCATTCAAGTACATTCAATGGGACTTCGCTTTGTCCCTTTCAGACCAACTTGCCAAGGAGATAATGGAAGGCAAGGGAGATAAGCTAATTAGCGCAATTGCTTATAAGCTAATGATTGATCCAGATTTTACGAAAACAATCGTTAACAAGCTCTTGAAGGACTTAGCAACAAAAGAAG
>JALWJF010000053.1 GCA_027081755.1 Desulfurococcales archaeon
GGTGGACGAGAGCGTTAGGGAAGGCTATAAGAGAGCCGTAACTAAGGGCTTGCCGGATGGCCTTGAACCATCCAACAACGCCACGATAAACGCTGCAATAATGATAAGGAGGATCTGGTGGGGCTCCAATGCCAAGTACCCGGGCTTCCACCCGGTCAAGGACGTTAGAATAGGGAAAACCCTGTATTACTTACCAGCGCTGGTTAGAAACGGCTTATCCATGGGCATAAGGTTTGCCCACTACAAGGACCACTTGTATTCAGAGTTCCATGCTGTAGAAACCCTCATGGAGGAGGCTAAGAAAGACAAGGTAAAGCTGAGCTTTGGCAGAGGTATGGAAGCCATGCCGGAAGCAAAGGGCAAGAAGAGGTTCGAGCTAGAGCTAGGTAAAGGCATTAGGAGAGCTGCTATAGACCTCATGAAGGCTAACGCGTTGGCTAAAATGTTAGAAGAGGGCAAAGTGACTAAAGGCTTGCTCAGAGGGCTAGACTTGATGTTCCTGAGACCAGAAGAGATGCTAAACGAAATAGGCGATGACGAGAGGGCCTTAAAGGGCTTAAGGAAGTACTTGGCAAAGCAGTATGTTAAGTCAAACGTATCCGATCTCGTGGAAGAGCTCTTGGTTACGAATGACGTGAACGAGCTGAAGAGGCTGTTGGGAGTTACTACCATAATATACGAGTCGGAGGTGAGGGGAGGTGCTTAAGGTATCCTTCCAACCCATTAACCTATTGAGGGTAAGAGGGGCGGGGGACAGGCTAGCCTACGCCCCGGGCCCGGGAGCAGTTCTGAGCGATGACCCGTTGCTTCCTAGGTTAGAGACCATAATTGGTGCCATCGTTAACGCGTTAGGCCTAGAGTACGAACTATATAGCCACGAAGAGATGGTTGAGGCAATATTTGGCAAAGGAGCTAAGGTCTACGGCCCCCTCTTAGTAAAGGAAGGGGAGGTTTATGCTAACGTTAGGATAGGCTACTTGAAGTTGGAGAGGAGCTGTTTGGACAGATACTTCGGAGCCTTCGAATACTTAAACAATAATGTAATGTTCCCCAAGAACTTTGACAAGCTGAAGTCGTTCAAGAAGGAGATGGAAAATGATAAATGTTTGCTCGTTCCGGAGGAGTTCGCCTTCAAGGTCACGCACGTCGCCTTGGATTATTCTAGGAAGAGCGCTCAGTTCGGCTTGCTCTACTCAATGAGTGTTTTAGACTTGAGAGGGAGCGAGATAGTAATACTTGTAGAGGGTAACGAGGATAAGGTGAAGAATCTGAAAGCAGTAAACTTACCCAATTCTAAGTCGTTAACTAAGGTAATAGTTGAAGATATTAGTACGATCCCGATGTCCGGAGGATGTTGGAACCTAGCGTTGAGTCCCGTGCCTTTAGACGAGGTCTTGGAGGCAAAGCCAAACCCCTTCTACAAGGGTTACAGGCTGGTCAACTACATAGTCGGCAAGAACAAGAAAGTAAGGTTAGGTCCCAAGCCGGCGTTACCACAAGGAAGCTTGTTGAAGTATAAAGAATGCGTTAATAGGACCTTGGTCGGGGCCTTAGATAAGGACTCGTTGGAGTGCGTAGCAAAAGTCCTCACGAACTAGGCTTTTATTAAGCCGCCAAAGATACCGTCCAGAACCTCTTCCCCTCTTTTCCACCATTCCCTGCTCCAAATCCTTCTGTACTCCCATCCCCTCTTTTCCAAGCTCTCCACCTTTATCAGCTCGTCTAAGCTGTTTATAGTGCTCTTGAAGGCAGCCATGTCACTTTCCAATGCGTATCTTCCAAATGCTACCGGAACCGCGTACCTCGAAGTTCCCACGTTGAGCTTGGAGTCCTTTAGCCTCTTGGCAACCTCTTCGTCTACCTTCTTAGCTACTCTAATGACCTTTCCTCTCCCTATCCTTGATAGTACTTCCTTGATCTCTTCTTCGTCGCCGTTCCAAACCGCTCTGACGTACCTCATGTATTCCTGTAAGAGCTTAACGCCATAGGCTTTCGGTTCTCCTAAGTTCTCGGGCTCTAGGGAAGTTACTAGGTAAACTCTCTCCCTAGCCCTAGTTATTGCAACGTTCAGCCTCCTTTCACCTCCAGGAGCGTTCAAGTTTCCGAAGTGTAACCTGACCTTGCCCTCTTCATCTGGAGCATGTACCAGCGAGAATATCACGATGTCTCGTTCATCGCCTTGCACATTTTCAATGTTCTGTATGAGTAGGCCCTCGAATACCCCATCTTTCTCGAGCTTCAAGTTCTTCTCGTAAAGCTCGCCGAATTCCTTATCCCTCTGAGCTTCCTCATCTAAAAGTTTACTTATTAGGTTCTTTTGTTGTAAGTTGAAAGCTATTATCGCTATTGATTTATTTGGATTCTCTTTTAATATCTCCTTCACTATTTCAACTACCTTTTTAGCCTCTTCCAAATTCGTGTTGTTCCTCCATATCCCGTCAACTCTCACGTACACAAGTGGTCGGGAGGGCTCTGGGTTAGGGGCAATTACCATCTCTCCATTATAGAATGCATAGTTGGAGAAGGCTATTAGCTCCTCATATGCGGAGCGGTAGTGGTTTTTCAGCATTGAACTGGGGAACCGGCCCTTAACCAAGTCCAATATGGACTCAGGAAGCTCCTCTTCTCCGGGAACAGGGCCAGGAGGGAGTTGCTTATCGTCCCCCACGAGTAAGAGTCTCCTAGCCCTATAGATGGCTGGGACCGCGTGTTCGGGGGTCATTTGGGAGGCCTCATCTATTATTAGCGTGTCGAAGAGTCCCTCAACCAGTGGAAATAGCTCCGAGACAGCCTCTGGTGACATGAGCCATACCTTGAACTGTTTTGCTAACGCTCCTCTCCTCTTGGTGAAGGCTGAAAGCCTAACGCCCCTCCTCTTGGCCCTCTCCAAACTCTCCTTCAGCTCTGGGTCGAATGTTCTCGATTCGGACGAGATGAGCCTTCTCGAGACCTCTGCTTGGGAATTGATTAATTCCCTTATCCTCCTCAGATCTTCCATATACGTCTTTAAGCGAGCTATTGCCTTAGCCACTTGAGGATCTTTCTCTATTTCAGATATCCAAGAGTAAGCGAAGTAGCCAATTATTTCCTCCTCGCTCAGTTCCGACAAGTATTTGAGCAGTTTAACCGTCTTGTCGTCCATATCCCTCCTTATTAGATCTAAGTATTTCAGTTCCTCGAAATGTTCTAGCGCGTTCCAAGCCTTATTTAGATCAACAACCTTCTTCAAGTCGAACATATTCTTGAGGGCTATGAAGTAATCCAAGTTCTCTTCAATTATTTCGGCCTCGAGGCCTAAAGCCCTTTTGAGCAAATGATATGCCTTCCAATACCTTAGGTTATCTTCGAGCTCTTCCAAGGGTTTTTCGAGTTCTAGCATCATTACTGCATACTCCAAGTCCTCTTCGTCTATTTCGTATCTCTTTATGAATTCCTCCACTTCTTCTCTCATTTTCTTATATTTCGGCAATAGCAAGCTTATCTTGGATTTTCTTTTCAATTCCTTGAGCTTTTCGTAAACCTCCTCCACCCTTTCTAAGTCTTCTTCTCTGGCCACAGCCCTCAGAACGCTTAAGCCCCTCTCAAAGGCATCTAGCCCTTCTTCGGAAATGTTGAAAGAAGGTTTTTTCCTCAAGTCCTCCAAATTTATATCGCTTAATTTCTCAATATCGTTCAAATCCAAACCGAAGTTCTTCATAACCCTTATAGCTTTCATAGCTAAGTCTCTTTCATATATCTCCCTCTGGGTCCAAGGCTTCCTCCCCTCTACTTCCCACTTAGCGTACTCTCCTATCTTAGAGAGCCCTTCTATTGCCTTCTTTAGCTCTTTATACTTGAACTTCAATAGCAGTTCCTTAAGCTCCGGGGCGGGTGGAGGTTCCTTTGATGCTAACGAATAGAGCTCCAATAAGCTGAGCCCGGGTCCCCTCACTTCGGTTAATGTTTTCCTTATGGAGTCCAACTCCTCTCTCAGTTCCCTCAGCTCTGCATTTATTTCACTCAACTCATCAATGCTTACGATTTCATCCTCCTCTATATTAAAGAACGACAACATGTCATTGTAGGCCTTGACCTTGTCCTTAACGGGATTCCAAACGTAAACGGAGGGTATTCCAACGGCTTCCAACCTCTTCTTTATTACATCCAACGCATGCTTCTTCATGCACACGACTAAGACGTTCCTACCTAAGTGGAGTTCTTGGGCAATAGTATTCACTATGGTTTGGGACTTCCCAGTGCCCGGGGGTCCGTAAAGTACGTAAACCTTGGCGGAACCGAAGGAAAAGGACGTAATGGCTTCCTCCTGGCTTGCGTCATAAGGTAGCGGTAGTGCGAGGTCCCTCGTAGGCTTCACGTAGTTCTCCAAGTCCTTGTAATCCTTATTCAAGACTATCTCTAGTAAGCCCAAGTTTTCCATTTCCAGTAAGTCGTTAAAGTCCTTAAGGACCGCTTTGGGGAAAGGCTCGAAAGGACCTATGATCGCAAAACCTCTCAAGGCGAACTCTTTCTTAGGCGAGAAGGGCTCTAAGTTGGAACTGACCATTTCTAGTGGCAAATAGTCCCCCAGCACCTTCGCCACATTCTTAAGTACCTCTTTGGGACCTCCTTTGACACTCAAGAGGTTCCTGATACCTTCATCGTCTAAACCTCTCTTCGCCTTCTTTTCCAGAAATACAAACAAGAGTTCATTAACCATAGGATCTATAGTGGCCTTTAGCTTGACTTCACCCTTCTTCGGGTTTATCTCTAGCTCTATCGGATAGAGGAGAACTGGACCCCTTACCTCTGGTCCCTCTAAGAAG
>JALWJF010000054.1 GCA_027081755.1 Desulfurococcales archaeon
TCGTCTTCATCAATTATTAGTATAACTACTGGTTTATTCCCATAATTATGGAAAGGATCGGGCTCATTTATACCTTTATGCTTACCAAAGCCAAAGTGACCTTTTATTACAGTTATGCCTCTCCCACCCATTTCTGAGAGCTTCTCAGCTATTACTCTGAAGAGTGGTTTTCCATCTATGACATCGCCTTCGCTTATGAAAGCTAAGAGAGCCTTCAAACCAAGTCCGCCCAACTATAGACGTTCTAGCAATGCCGATATAAGTTAGGGCAGAAAACCTAAGTTCTTGGGTGCGTCAACTAGTAGTGTAAATGATGTGAGCTTCTTCAAGTGCTCATCGTGCCCGCCCACGAGCTTATCAAGTTTCGTGCTAATCTCTACGGGCGGTGAACCGAATATTAGTGTGACATTTTCCGAAGGTTCCAAGAGCGCCAAGGTATAGTCCTTATTTGACAGAACTTCTTTTGAGGCTAAACTTCTTAATGCAGCCATTTCTATCTGGTTTCCTTGTAGTGGCGTACCCATTCTAAGTCTCTTTATTGCTTCAGCGTGAGAGTATATGTCAACAAGTACTTCTTCGTATGGGTTGAGCACTCTGTTCAACCTTCTTAAGAGTTTGTGTTTAAAGAATCCTATGAGTAAGTAGTACCAAGCATCCTCACGCGAAGTAATCATGTCTGGATTTATGATCACTCTTCCTCTCCTATACGACACCGGATATTCGATTTCGTCCAGTTTGACGCCCTTCCAGAAACTTTCTGAGAGTTCTACAGCTACTCTGAACACATCTTCGCTACTGCCTTTGTAAAAGTCTATGTGAGGAATAGACTCCGGTATGAACAATAGAGCTTTCCCGAAAGTCAACCTTAAGTCCCATGCTCTGTAAACCTTTTTTACTTCGCTGAAAAGTTTAGCTATTAATATCTTTTCCAAGGTTCCTTCCGCACTGTAGTTTAAGCTTGGCGGTTTTGAGTAATAGAGGATATTAAACTCCTTTCACAACATGAGGAATGGGTAAGAAGTATGACTAGCGAGTTAAAAACAGTTAATGAGAAGTTCAACCATTTCTTAATAAAACTCGGGAATGCGGAAAAACAGATATTGAAAATAGTGAATGACGCTAAAGAAGATGCTGGAACCCTAGTTATGGATGCTGCCAATAAAGCCAATCAGATGGAGACAGAATATCTAAAGGCACTCGAAGAAAAGAAAAGCGAGGTGATGAAGCAAGTAAGTGAAATCATAAATGATTTAAAAGAACAATTTGAAAAAGAAGTTCAAGGGGAAATACTCAAGTTGAGTACAGTAATGGAGAGCAGAAAAGGTGATGCAATAAACATAATCTTGAATATGCTCTTCGGGTGAATACCTTGTCTACGGGTCTTATAAGTGCTTCTGCATTAGTATACTATTATAAGGGGAAGTCCCTAACTAGGGAAAAAGCACTATCTCTACTGGCTGCTGAAAGCCCAGAAGAGATGAAAAATGCTCTAAAGGATACATGGCTAGAAGGGTTACCGATAGAGCACATGGGCCCAGAAGAGTTAGAAAGAGAAGCGTGCAAGACCTATTACCAAGTATTGGAAAAACTGAGGGGTTACATGCCCTCCAAAAACTTAAGAGATTTAGTTGAAGTTATGAGAGATTGTATCAGATCTAGGGATGTAATGCTTATTCTCAGAAGTATACTAATCGGAAAGAAAATAGAAGAAATAGAGGAACTCTTGCTGTTTAAGAACGATCCAGTGATACAGAATCTAGTATTAATAGCTAAAAGCGGTCGTCTAGAAGGCATTACCCAAGCATTAAAGGGCCTCAAAATTGCTGAGTATATTGAAAAGGCCATAGAACTGTACAGAACGTACAAGGATGTAGCAGCGTTTACCATTGCTCTTGATACCATGTTCCTTGAATCTCTGTTTACGTTAACGAGTAGAATAGGTAAGAGTATGAACGTGGGCACAAACAAGATAGAATTTGCCAGATTAATATGTCCAGAAATAGACGTCTTGAGTTTTGCTATGGTTTCCAGAGCTATATTGAGAGGAGAGAAAGTAGTGATTGAACCACCAGCGTGTAATAAAGACATCCTGAAACAGTTAGAGCAAGCTAGGCCCGAGGACATAGTTCCCATATTACGGAGATCTATCTATGGCGCGGATCTACCGGATGACGTATATGAGGCTTTAAGTAAACTCATAGTAAATGGTTACCGCATACAAAGGAGAAGAGCTGAAGCGGCATTTGCTGGATACCCATTTAGACCCGCAATAGTACTAGCTCTGATGCTACTCTATCATTTAGATGCAAGAGATGTAGCAATAATAGTGACCGGTAAGCGTGCTGGATTGGATATATCCAAAATAGCCAAAATGATAAGCTTTGAAATAATAACTGGATGAACTACTTTATCCTATCCATATATGCTGCTACAGGCCTTCCTCCCTTAATCTCTATGACTACCACGAAGCCCGGTAGTTCTTTCAGTTTTTCACCTATGTTTTCTAATGCAGAGATGGCTGCTTTTGTTTCTTCTATTTCTTTCATGGCCTCTGTTAGTATCTTGTACAGCTTCAGAGGGTTTGGCTTTATATAGAGAGGAACTCCTTCAATATCAACCTTTAGCGTGGCTTCGCCTTCTTGCACTTTCATACCCATCTTCTTCAAAACTTCCAGTTCTGCTACTTCTTCTTCATATTTTTGGAGTAATTTCTTTACAATTTCCTCTCTTTCTTGAAGTTCGGTCTTCAACTTTTCTATATATTGTTGTATTTTTTCTGACGAATCAAAGACTAGAAACTCACTCATTTCTCCTCACCTTCACTAGTTCTGCGGGGCAGCACAACTAAAGTTAACGTGTCAAGCACGTAGTCTTTCCTTCTAAGATATGACGGTATTAATTCGTCCATATCGGGACCCAGAAGAGCCGTTGCAACGATGTCATAAGGTCCAGTACACATCTCTATAGACACTATTTCTTCTACCCTTGCTAAGTCCTCTTTTACTGCTTCCTCGTAACCGGGCTTCACTTTAACCAAAGTATAAGCCTTTATTGTATATTCTGCTCTCTCTGCTGCAACAACCGCTATATCTCTTGTGAACGCATATTTCCTACCAAAGGTAATGAATCTCACTTTATTCAATTTCATTAACTCAGCTACATCTCTCAAATTGAAGTTGGGCGATGCCTCGACGATCTTTTCAGCAAATTCACTCGGTCTTCTCTGCTCCAATATAGCTTTTATTATACTTCTCTCTGAAATAAGTCTCGATGATGCCCAAGCAGCATCAATTTTCTTTTCTGCAAAAAGTCTTGCAGCTGAAAGAACATTATCATCAACCTCTGGGGCATCCTTCAAAGCCTTCTCAAGTCTCGCAGCAAGAGGATGTAAGACCCTTGGTAGCGCTTCATAGACTGCATCAGTAGAACTAATCACACCTAAGACTCTACCATCATCATCAACTACGGGTATCCTTCTCACTTTATATGCTCCAAATAACTGGAGCACCATTCTTATCGGAAGGTCCTTGTGTGCAACGACCGTAGTCCTTTTCATTATATCACTAACCTTCAGCTTAAACAAGTCCTTACCTTCACTAATAGCTCTTATTATATCCCTCTCCGTAAGTATACCTTCCAGCTTGTCATCCTCATCAAGTATAAGAATAGCACCATATTCATGTTCTACAATTTCTCTCATAGCTTCAAGTAACGATGAATCGGGATCTGCTCTTGGAAAATCTTTCCTAGCAATTTCTATAGCTCGTAAGGCCGTTCACCGTATCTTAGAATACGAGAGGTAAGAGATAAACTTGATAGGAGCACTCAAAACGGACGTTTTAGTTCGACGGAGACCGGAGAAAGATTATGTATTTGATACATGTCATAGGCACAGCGGGTTCTGGGAAAACTAGCATAGTCAAGGTTATGTTAGATTGGCTAGAGGATCATGAAATGAGTGTAACAGCTGTTAACTTAGACCCAGCTGTCGAAATCTTACCCTATCCTCCACACTTTGATATAAGGGAGTATGTAAACTATGTCTCCTTGCTGGAGGAGGGTCTGGGACCTAATGGAGCTTTTATAAAGAGTGTTGACTTGATGCTCAAGTACGTGGATAAAATTAGAGATGCTATCGAGGAGGCCGCGAGCAATTATGTCTTAATAGATACACCAGGACAGATGGAACTCTTTGCCTTTAGGAGAAGTACTTTTGAACTAGTAAATAGGCTTAACGAAGTTGGAAAATCGGTTATAGTGTACGTTCTAGATCCATCTTTATTCGTTCACGAGAATAAGATTGATGCATTCTCTCTTGTTTCAGCCATACTTCTAGGAGTGAGCGTCAAGGTGAGATTCAAGTTACCATTAATTTTCGCAATAAATAAAGTGGATCTATTTGATGATAGTGTAATCAACATTTTGGAGCAATGGTTAGAAAATTTAAGTAGTATACCTCTTGGCTCTAACGAGGAATATTACACATTGGTTCAAAGCTTGGTTAATGCTATAGAAGAAGCTGGTGGACTTGGTGAATCGATTTTTGTTTCAGCATTAGCCGAAATAGGGATTGATGATTTATACGCTGCAATTCAACGTATCGTGGCTGGAGGCGAAGATTACGCTACCGAAGAACCATCTGCGAGGTTGTGAGCCATGAGTACGTTAAGTGAGCTTGAAATGAGATTAAACAAAGTTGATGAAGAACTTATCAAGTTGAGAGAAGAGCGTAAGACGCTAGTAGAAAA
>JALWJF010000055.1 GCA_027081755.1 Desulfurococcales archaeon
CCATGACTTCCTTCTAAACCACAATTCAACCAGAGCAACGGGGATTACTGCTTGAACCAGGTTGAGAGGATCTGAGAATACACTAAGTAGCGTAAAGAGGAAGAGGGGAACAAATCTCCTCTTGTGCGCGAGATATATTATAAGTAGTGAAGTGAATGCTAGAAATTCATGCATCGTTGGAGCAAACAACGATATTGCTAAGGCGCGAATAGTTGGTGTGTTGACATAGTTAATGGTTAAAGCGAAGAATATTAAATAGAATAGCATACCTAGCAAGGCAATCTTTTTGTTATCGAAAACTTTCCATATAGCCAAGAAAGTTAGTGTGGGTACTATGAACGAGTATACCAGATCTATGATGAAGAAATTCTTGAGGGGTAGCAAGCTATACAGTAACGCATAAACGAACAGTCCCGGGAAAACGAAGCTCGGCCTCGAATAATACCAGAGGAGAGGGGTTAGGAAATTACGTAATGTGTACTTCATAAACAAGAAATAGTAAAGTCTTTCGGCGACCGAATTATTGAAGTGATAAATGCAAGCACTCAGCATCGAAGCCATAAGTAGCGCTATTAGTAGCAGAACCGTGTAGCTCTCCTCCAATTTCATACTTCACCTCCTGTAGAGCCTCGGTAGCGGAAGAGCTTCGCTCATCGTTCGCTCCGGAGTTCGCTCCTCATCCCCCAACTTTTTATATTTAGAAATGTGCACCGGTTGCGGGATAAGAGCCATGTCTTTGGATGTAAGGGCTCAAAAACTCATAGCCCAGTACCAGCAACAGCAAGAATTATATAAGAACTTGGCAAGGGAAAGGGTCCTATTAGAGACCGAGATTAAAGAGTTGGAAAAAGTACTGGACGAAATAAAGAAGCTACCCGACGATGCAGAACTTTACTATAACATGGGACATGTCATGTATAAGACTACCAAAGAAGAAGCAATAAGAAAGATAGATACTAGGCTAGAGCTTCTTAAAATAAAGCTAGAAAGCGTGAAGAAACATGAAAGTCTAATTAGGAGTGAGTTGGAGAAGTTAGCAGAGGAGCTGAAGAAGTATGTCGGAGGAGCGCAAGTGGGCGCGGGAGGAGGATGAAATAGAAAAGATAGTTGAGCTTTTACTAAAGGCTTCAGATAAAGTGGAAGAGGTAGTGAGGAAGAAGCTGGGCGAAAGGGCTCAAGATATAGATTTAGAGATAGCACTAGACGTGGGCGACGTCAAAGAACTAGAAGCCGAGTTGGAAGTAAAGGGTTTGGTTTCAAAACACAGCTACGAGGAAGTGGTCGAAGAGGCCCTAGAAGAGGCCTTGAAGGAGCTGGATAAAGAGCTGGAAAAGAAAGGTTAGAGCCACGGAACTTCTACCTCATCTAACCTCCACCTTTGGAACACCCTGGCCTCCTCGGGTTTTACCTTGATTCCGTGTTTGAAGAAAAGCAAACCCGTCCACGCAATCATTGCTCCATTATCCCTTGCGAATTCATACGGTATTGGCTTATACTGCGCCCCGTGCTCCTTGCTCATCAGCCTAACCTTCTCTTGTAGCTTCTTAGAACCAGCTACCCCTCCGACGAGGACCACCTCCTTAAGCTTGGAATGAGCTAAGGCTCTTTCGGCCACTTCTGTAACCATATCGTAGGCTGTTTCCCACAAGCCGTAGCAGACCCTTCTCTTGTCCTTTTCCTTCCAAGCCTTTAGAGCTGCAGTGAGCAGGCCGGAGAACGACAAGTCAACGCCTTGCACGGTATAAGGTAACAGCTCCGGTTCGTCTGCCCCCTCGGAACATATCTCCACTACGTGCTTTCCTCCCTTAACGAATGGTGGCCCAAGACCCGTCTCTCTTGCGAAGGTATCTAGTAGGTTGCCGAGTCCTATGTCTAGGGTCTCCCCATAAACCGTATACCTCTTTACAGCGGGAGCAGCTATCATGGTGCTTCCGCCGGAGACGTAAATTGCCAAGGGTCTCTTGAAACTCGTATAGAGCTTCGCTATCTCTATGTGAGCCAATGAATGGTTTACCGGTACTAAAGGCTTGTTGAAGAACGCTCCAAGCGCTCTTGCAACTGCCGCTCCGGTTCTAAGGCAAGGACCTAAGCCTGGGCCAGCGCTGTAGGCTATTGCGTCCACTTCCTCTATATCAACTTTTGCAGTTTCTAAGGCCTCCCTCAAGAGCTTTGGCGCCCACTCTGCATGATGTCTTGCAGCCTCTCTTGGATGAATACCGCCCTCCTTAGGAACATATGTATGGAAGACGTTCGCCAATATATAAGGCTCTCTATCAGTTGCTATCCCTACACCAAAGGTATGTGCAGTACTCTCTATCCCGAGTACAATCATTACCTTGAGCCCGGAAAGTATTGAGGCTCAAGGTTTTACAATTTCTGCCTCGAACTCGCAGTAAGGATCTCCCATTACTATGTTCTTCTTCATTTTGACCTTTATGTCATAGTCCCTTGTACCAAACCTTACCTTAGGGGTTTCTAGGTAGACCTTCTTATCCATTATTGCTTCAACCATTCCCGCAACTATGGCAGTCATGGCTATACATGCCCTCCCGCTCTTTTCCTCATCATAAGTTTTGGGGAGGGGGCAGTTCCTTATTACTAGACTAACTTTATTCTCATCAATATTGCATTCCACTTCCTTTATTCCAAACACGCTGTATATCATCTTAAAGGACTCACAAGGCTTGCTCGGACCAATCACCTTCATTATTTGTTCTCTATAGCGTGTAACTGTCTCTTTAGCTGAGTCCTTCATTACCTTGTATAGAAGTTGTCTTGAAGCCATCTCTCCTACTATAGCCTTAGCCTCATTATATAGGTATTCAAAAACCACACGGTGAAAGAAGTCCATTTTGATCTCTTCGAGCAGTCTCTCCGCCAAAGTAAGTACCTCACGAGACAGCTCTAAGGAGCACAAATATTCTTGGCTTTTCAATACCCATTAAAAGAGATACTTGCTTACGTCAACAAAAAACTTATAAGGGAAAATGGGGACCGCATTATGGAGAGCCGCCGTAGCTCAGCGGGAGAGCGCCCGGCTGAAGACCGGGTCGTCCGGGGTTCGAATCCCCGCGGCGGCACCATACCTCGGGATGAGGTTCCACGCAGGCTCTGAGGGATGAAGACTGGAAAGGCTCCCGACCTCAGAGTAGCAACTTGAACACTAATAGCGCAAGCATCAACATTAGCAACACTATCATAACCTCATTCAAGGTTATCAGCATCTGTATCCCGTTCTGCATCTGCATCATGGTGTCCATCATCTTATTCATGTTCCCTATAGTCTTTAACATTAGCTCATTTAAAGCGAGTACGGCTTTATTCATTGCAAGCACACTCTTTTCCATAGTCTTTATTGTTTCTATCATAGTAACGTTCATACTCTTTAGCATCACAAGTACCGGCTTTATCGCTATTTGAGTAACCTTCTCTGCACTCCCAACGGCTTTATTAATGACTTGCGTTGTAGCCTCTGTTCCGCTTTGAACTATCTTCTTTACAATCTCGACCGGGAACAGCGTGCCCACCGAGAGGTACCTTTAACCTTACAACTAATACATTCCTCGTTTTGCCCGAGCGGGCGAAAAGGGAATTACCTCTATATTTGGATTGTTGCTTGGACGGAGACTATGCTTTCGCCATTCTCGGACTACGTGTGGGAGTTCAGATCGCCAAGGAGCAAGTTTGGTCCAGGGAGCTTAAATGAGCTAAAAGTGGATATGGAGAAGCTTCAAGTAAAGAAGCCATTCCTCATAACCACTAAGGGATGGGTGAAGAGGGGCATTATAGAGAGGCTCAAGGAGATACTTGGTATGGAAATACCGTATTGGGACGGAGTGGAGCCGGAGCCCTCTGCAGAAAGCGTTGAAGAAGCTGCTAAAGCCTTGAAGGAGAGCGGAGCAGATTCAGTAATAGCCGTAGGTGGAGGCTCTGCCTTGGACACTGCAAAGATAGCTAACTTGTTGGCTGTCTACGGGGGAACCGTTAGGGATTACGTAGCTCCCCCCTACGGTAAGGGCAAGCCCGTTCCGGGACCAGTGAAACCTATGATAGCCGTACCAACTACTGCCGGAACTGGAAGCGAGGTGACCAGCGTAGCTGTGGTAACCTTAAAGGACGAAGGAGTGAAGGTCGGAATAAGCTCCGACTACCTAAGGCCTTCTTTAGCGCTCTTGGACCCAGAACTAACCTTAACCATGCCTCCTAAGGTTACTGCTGATACTGGCATGGACGCCTTGACTCACGCCGTAGAAGCTTACATAGCTAAGCCCTACTGGGCTAGGGAAAGGCCAGAGGACCCAGCGAAGAGGCCCGTCTACGTGGGCTCCTTTACAGTAACAGAGGTTCTGGCTGAAAGGGCAATAGAGCTGATAGGCAAGTACTTGAGGAGAGCCGTATACTGGGGCAAGACCGACCTCGAGGCTAGGTCTGGAATGCTAATAGCCAGCTACCTAGCTGGCTTAGCCTTCGGAAACTCCGGAGTAGGCCTAGCTCACGCTGCCTCTTATCCGCTAGGAGGTAGGTACAAGGTGACCCACGGAGAAGCGGTAGGAATACTCTTGCCAGCCGTCCTAGAGTTCAATGCCCCAGCTAACTACGAGAAGGCCAAGAGGGTTGGAGAACTCCTAACTGGAGAGAAATGTCCGGAGAAGGAGCCGGAGAAGTGTGCTGAGTGGGCCGCTAATGCAATAAGGCAGTTGCAGAAGGACATCAAGTTCACTCCGGGATTGGAGGCCGTGGGAGTCAAGGAGGAAGACCTAATGGAGATGGCACAAGAAACCATGAACCAGAAGAGGCTCCTAGCTACAAACCCCAGGCCGGTAACGCCGGAGGACGTCTACTGGGTCTACAAGAGGAGCATGAGGAATTACTGAACCTCTATCATTCGACCGTAAAATTTCTTTACATCCTTGAACTCTTCCGGGCTGTACAAGTGGACGTCTATTGGGTAGTCCCAAGGCAAGCCGTACTTATCTACTGCCCTCTCCCTTATGTCCAAGATGACTTTGAGCTTCTCGTGAGGGTCCTTAGGGACCTTAGGTGAAATTATTAACACGTCCACGTCGCTCGCCACGGTGAGCCTGTCCTCCGCCGCGCCCCCGACGACGTAGACCTTAGTCTCTGGACCCAAGAGGTCCTTGGCTGCTTTTGCGACCGCTGGCACGTACTCGCGCCATCTCAAGAGCCTACGGTAGATCTGAAGGAGAACCTTTCCTAATTTCATCTCTCACTTCCTCGAGGAGCTTTAGGAGTTTCTCCGCTATTCTAATACATCTCTTCGCCTCTTCTGCATCGTACTCGACGAAGCCGTACCTCCCTCTATAGTACGCTTCTTCCAACGCCCACAAGTCCTTTCTGAACTCCATTACGAAGTTCGATACTCTTTCAACCAACTCATCAAGCTCCGCCTCTACCAAGAGGTTTCTAAGCACTCCCAATAGTTCGGTCAAGCTGTGCGTCCTAGGGGCCCTTCCCAAGAGCTCGTGGAGCAACGCTTTCAAACCGAGCTGTGCCGCTTGTTCCGCTTCGAAGCATGCTAGGTCATATTCTCCCCTTTCGTATCTCCATTTAGCGCCTTCGAGCATAGCCTTGGCTCTCTTCCTCAAGAGCTGAGCGAGGCGCCCGCTGGACAAGGGGTTGCCCAGATGAGGTAGGCATGAAATGACCAAAAAGCTAAGCGATCTTGCTTACAGCGTACTTATACAATTTCCTCAAGCAGTCCGGGCATATGTAACCTCCATAAGGCCTTTCTGGCCTCCTCTCGGTCTTCGCCAACTTCCTTATCTCTACTGGCCTCCCTCTGGGAACTCCTCCCAGAGGCCTTCCGCATATGGCACACCTGGCTGCCTTGGGCTTCCTCTTCTCGTAATGAACTACTGTTTCACCTCCCGGTGTCCTCTTGTAAACCCTCCTCCTACTCCTAGAACGGTAAGCTGGCCTTACCATGGCTCAAACCCCTTCGAGCACGTCCATTAAAGGCTTTATATTTTCTCAACAGCCTCCACGAACTTCTTTGCTGCTTCTTCTACAGCTCCTTGTCTGTTGTATATTACGTTCACTGCCGCTCCTACCAATACTGCTGAAGCTATGGCAGCGTTCCTAGCGAACTCCATGAACCTTCTTAGGAACTCTACATCGGAGTAGTCACTCCTAACCCTTCCCTTGTCGCTCCTCTGCCTTTCCACTATCTCCTCTGGACTAGCTTCAATTACGAAGATTATGGCGGGATTTAGGTTCTCTATTACGTGCTTGGGTAAGCCAGGCCATATTCCAGTAGGAGTGTTTATTGCGGCGTGGGTATCTATTATTAGGACTCCCTCATCACCCAGCTCATTCTTAGCATCTTCAATTATGGCCTTTGCTGCTAGGGCTTGGAGTTCCCTCTGCTGGCTTAAGTTGAGCTTCCTCATCTCATCTCTGTGCTCCACCCATCCCCTTTCCTTAGCCACCTTGAACATATAGTCGCCAAAGTTTGCTACTTTTACCTTGTATCCCTTCTCCTTTAGCATCTCGACTGCTTTGGTGGTTACGGTAGTCTTCCCGACTCCGGGGACTCCCGTAGCTATTACCACTCTCATCATGGCCTACTCCCCTAAGATCTTTCTGAGCAACGGATAAGTCTCTATCGCCCTCTCGTAAGTTAGCATTACGTAGTACTGCTGTAATATCATTACAGCCAGCAGCAAGCCGGTACCAGTTCCGTAAGCTCCGAAGATATCCGCGACTATCACTAGCAAGGCTGCTATTATACTGGACAGTATCGTCAGCGGATATATGTATTTAGCCAAGATCTTCTCTAGATGCCTTGGGTCGTTTCTAGCTCCCGGGATGTGTAACCCGCTCTCTATTAGGTTCCTCGCTTGGGTTGCCGGATCCAGACCAGCCAGCTCAACCCAGAGTATTCCGAACGCAACTGCTAAGACAGTCAAAGCTATCGAGTAGGTGAGCATTCTCAAGGGCTCCATAACTACTGCTAGCAAACCTCTTGGCGGGCTTAGGTAATATGCCAAATGCCATAAAGCGCTGTGGGGACCGGCGGTTTGTGCCATTGTCTGGATGTTGGCAAATATTATTGCTGCCAGCAGTACGGGTATGTTCGTTACGTAGAGCAAGTTTAATGGTATCTTTATCCTCATTCCTCTCATCTGCTGGACGGAGAGGGGTACGTTTATCTTAACCGAGCTTAAGTAGGCTATCACTATAATCATTACTATAGTTGCTATGAAACCTATCAGATCCGGCATTGCTCCCAAGTTAGTAGTAATGCCGCCGCAGTGGACTTGGATTGGTAGCTTCGGCGCTCCCAAGGGGTTTCCTATTATGACGCTTAGGGGACCACAGATGGTAGCTGAAGGTATCAGACCGGCCCAGAAGATATGTCCTTGATGGGAGAACCAGCCTCCCACTTCCCAAGCTATTCCGCCTACCACGCTAGCTGCTATGAACAAGCTTATTCCGCTTCCAAGGCCCCAGCCCTTCTGGATCATTTCGTCCATAATGATTACTAATATGGTTGCTGCAGCGAGTAAGAGCATATCTAATATCATTATTGGAGGTGAGGGAGGAGACACTATCGCAATTCCGTTCTGAACAGTGGTCCAAAGGCTTCCAGATAGGACCAAGCCTATCGCCTCTAGAACACCGAGTATTACTGCGAATCCTTTCTGGGAGAGAGTGAAGAGTTTCTGATCTTCTGGATCGTTCAAGTCTAGGTCTATGATCTTAGCACCCACAAGCAGCTGTATCACTAGGCCGGCGGTTACTATAGGGCCTATTCCGAGTTGCATCAAAGTTCCGGTTTTGGCTGCGAAGACTATGTTCATGAGTAGCAAGTTGGGGCTCGTTTGAACGCTAACTCCCGGTAAGGGTATGTTACTCATGAGCAAGTAAGCTATTAATGCTAGAGCCGTCCACATGAGCCTCTTGTATAGGTCTAGCTTCCTCTTCGGTCTGGGAACAGCTGGCACATACTTCGCTATTTCCGCTAAGAACTCCAGTATCTTCCTTGCCCAGTCTTCCAAATTAAGTTCCCCAGGGGTTGCAAACGGCTAAAACTAATAAAAGGCCTTCCGGGGTTCCACCCAACGGAGCCGGGGTGCCCGAGCCTGGCCAAAGGGGGCGGGCTTAAGACCCGCTGGCGTAGGCCTGCGTGGGTTCAAATCCCACCCCCGGCACCAAAGATGTGGTGCACATACTGGTCCGACTGATGAGGATGGGTCACGGGTACCGAAAACCTCACCCCGCCATATCTATTCTACCCAGGGTATAGTACGCATTACCTATGTAAATAACCAGCTTATATCCTCTGACTAGAATGCCGGAAGAAGCGTAGAAGGGTATACACACGTTAAAGTCATCGAAGCTATTAATTGTGATTTCCTTCGTGGCTACAGCTCTGTCCGGCAAGAATCTCCTATCTTGGATTACCTTTAGTATCGCCGTAGCCCTTATCCTTATGTCGGGATGCACTTTAGTCACGTTAAGACAGACTAAGGCCTTTCCCGGAACTAAGGCTTCTACTTCTTTCCCTCCTTGGTACCAATGAACTCTGTGGTTTTGTGGCAACGCTATGAAGAAGTCCATATAATCAAAAACCGGTATGGCGTAGACTGTTGTGCACTCGTTGTTACAAACATCTATCTTTACGTCTCTGGCGTAGGCCTCTCTCATAAGTTTGCTATAAAAGCTCGGTATATGAACTCTTACAGTTACAGTAGAATTAGGCTTAACGTCAACCCATCCTAAGTCTATATCGCTCCAATACCTTATATCGAGCGATAGCTTCAGTTCTAGCTCGTCATTACACTTGTTCACGAAAGTTATGTTATAATTCATTCCCGGAACGAACGGGACGTTCTCCGGAATTACTTTTAGACAATTTAAGGTCTCTTCAACCTTTCTCTGGAACAAGTAATGAGCTAGGTACGCTTCGCCTTGAGGAGTCTTAACATAGACATTTAGGTATATGCCTTCCAGCTCTGGATTAGCTAAGGCCATTATGAGTCCTAATGCCCCCATTGGATTGCCAGCGTACAGTTTCAAAAAGTTCCAGAGGATTTTCAAGGTTTTCAACGTACTCTCTCCTTGCTTTAAGGTGTTGAAACTGAAAGGGACACAGTACGTCGTCCCGTTGCTATTGATGTAGTAGCTCGTATAGGTTATGTCTTTGCCTCTAGCTATGTCTGCAACAACGTTGATGTACGTTCTCGTATCCGTACAGATGAGACTTGGTGCTGTATAGGCAAGTCCTAGAGCAGGCCCTTTGAGCTTTGTAATTTTTGGAACCAAGACAAATATCTTCATGTTGTTAACAATTTGGAGTTCTGGAAGATAAGTCATGTCTACACTAATCCAATTTATAGAGAATGCAAAGGCTAATGTCAGAAATGACAATACAAGTAAAAACGCCCTCATACCGTTCCCTAATGTACGACAATTTCTCTTTTGATATAAAAGTTTGCGGTCGTAGCTTTCTTTAAATTGCCCCTTTCAAGCCCTTTAATGGGTAAAAGGACATGCCACGCAATCAAGAGAAGCTTAACTTAGAAAGCCCTCTGAAGTATCTGAGGGGCGCAGTAAACAACGTCGTATTGGTAAGGCTTAAAGATGGCAGCGAGTATGTGGGGAAGCTCACCTTTACGGACAGCACGATGAACTTAGTCTTGGATGACTGTGAGGAGCTGCTGCCAGGTGAAGAGAAGCCAGTAGCGAAGTACGGAAGGGTTCTAATAAGGGGTAGCCACGTACTCTTCATAAGCTTAGACTACCATAAGGTCTTGAAATAAGGTGATGATAGATGAAGAACATCGTAGTAACGAAGCTCACTCTGCCTCCTCAAGACCAGCTCGATATAGAAATAGTTGAGAGAAAGGGTACTGGACATCCAGACTATATATCAGATGCGGTTTCTGAAGAAGCTAGCAGGCAGCTGTCCTTATATTACTTAAATGAGTTCGGCCATATATTCCACCATAACTTGGACAAGACCTTACTTGTAGGAGGCCAAGCATCTCCCAAGTTTGGTGGTGGTGAAGTCCTCCAACCAATATACATTATCATATCTGGCAGGGCAGTTACAGAAGTCAGAACCGAGGACGGTATAGTACAAGTTCCTTTAGGTACGGTGTTGCTTAAAGCAGCCAAGACTTGGCTGAAGGAGCATCTGCCCCACCTAGATGTGGAGCACCACGTCGTGGTGGATTACAAGGTTGGGAAAGGCTCTGCAGACCTCGTAGGAGTCTTCGAGTTAGGGAAGACCGTTCCCCTAGCAAACGACACTTCTGTAGGCGTGGGTTACGCACCTTTCTCCACATTAGAACAGCTGGTATATACCACTGAGAGGAAGTTAAATTCACCAGAAATTAAAGCCAAGGTCAAAGCGCTAGGTGAAGATATAAAAGTAATGGGACTCAGGATAAAGGATAAGATAAAGCTCACTGTGGCGGCGGCAATCGTATCTTCGCAAGTGAAAGATTCCGGGGAATATATGGCCGTTAAGGAACAGATAAAGGATATAGTGGAGGGAATAGCTAGAGAGATAGCGCCCAATCACGACGTTGAGGTTTATGTAAATACAGCGGACAAGCCCGAAGCCGGGATATTCTACTTGACAGTTACTGGTACAAGCTCCGAGCATGGAGATGACGGCATGACCGGAAGGGGCAACAGGGTTAACGGCTTAATTACGCCGATGAGGCCCATGAGTCTAGAAGCTGCTGCAGGAAAGAACCCGGTGAATCACGTAGGCAAGCTCTACAACGTCGCGGCAAACCTCATAGCGAAGAAGGTGATCGAAGAGGTTCCAGAAGCTGGCGAGGTATATGTAGAACTGTTGAGCCAGATAGGCAAGCCAATAACTGATCCGTTGGTAGCAGCGATAAGGGTCAAGGGAGAACTCAACCCGTCAATAGAGAAGAGGGTAAAGGAGATAGTAGAGGCAGAGCTAGACAAGCTACCACAGATAACCAAGATGATACTAGAGAAAAAGGTCAGCCTCTTCTAACCTCATTTAATATTCTCTTAAGTATCGCTGTAGCCTTACACTTAGCATCGTCAACGGTGTAGCTTGAAGCCAACACACAAACCTTCACCACTGGCTTATCTCCTTCCATTCTGGGATGTGTCTTGATGTAAGCATCTGTATATTCTTTGGCGAACCTCTCTATTATTGGTGCTATATCGGCTTCCCTGACCCCTCGAAGTTCCTCACAAGCTTCAGCCTTCCTAACGAAGCTCTCTCTTTCCAAGTAGTTTATTACGTACCCTAGCAGCATTTCTTCCATTTCCTTTGGAACGCCGGGTAAGGCAAATACCATGTATTCTTTAGTAACTATGGCAACTCCTGGAGCAACTCCCACGGGGTTGGGTATCAACTGGGATCCCTTTGGTACAATAGCCATTTTCATTCTTTCCTTTGTCATCTTCAGATCCATTTTTTCTAGCTTTTCTTTTATCATCTCTAATGCCTCTTGGGACAAGTGCAAAGGTAGACCTAATGCCTTAGCTATGCCCTCTAAGGTAACGTCGTCATAAGTTGGCCCCAGACCTCCCGTTGTGATAATTACGAAGGCCTTGCCCAGCAACTCCTTTAAAGCCTTCGCTATTTCATCTATATTATCCCTTACCTTCCTTATTTCAACTACTTCGTAACCTAGCGTAGTTAATGTCTTCGCTATCTTCTGTGAATTGGTGTCGAGAACCCTCCCTACAAGTATCTCATTACCTATGATCAAGATAGCTGCGTGCCATGGGTACCTCAAGGTCTAATGTCCTCCTTTATCAACCTTGCAACTTTAGCTCCAGAGAGCACCATGCCAGATATCGCTGGACCCATGCGCGGCAACTTGTACAAGGTAGCCACTGCCATGCCAGTTGCGTAGAGTCCTTCCAAGATCCTTCCCGTCTTTTCGACAACTAGCCTCTCAGCCTCTTCTGCCCAAGCCCCCAGTTCGTTTGTTACCTCTAAGCTCACGTTTGGTAGCTTCTTAGAAGCCACCTTTAATACTTCAGCGCCGTGACCGGTTGCGTCAACGACTGCTCTGGACTTGAAGAATACAGGATCTACGTGGAGCTTCGCCACCTCTATAGGAGACCATAGAGCAACGGCTCCAACTACTTTAGTTTTGCCTTCTACGATGCGATATATCAAATCTTCTACGTGCCAGCCCAGTAAGAGCTTTGCTCCCGCCTTTATCGCCTTATAAGCCAAGGTAGCGGTGAAGGCGGGAGCGTCCAAGAGGTATATTCCCTCTGCTTCAGTTTCTTCTAATTCTAAGCCCAACTCCCGTGCTATCTTGATGGAATTCATACCCTCAACTTCTAATTCCTCATAAACTATCTTATGGAACAAGTTTCCTCCGCCGTTTATGCCTCCTCCATAAGAGAGCCTTCTCTCTAAAATTAATACCTTAAAACCTTCTTTGGCCAAGAAGTAGGCTGCAGATAAGCCAGCCGGTCCAGCTCCAACTATTATTACATCGCTGTCTGAATATTCCTCCAATTCTTCAGAGCTCTTCTCTACTATTAACGAAGTTATGAGACCTTCGTCGAGTTCTGGCCTCATGACTCTATCCTCCAAGTGTGAGGAACTTCCTCCTATTATCCGCTTACGTTACGGCTTTAGGACATAAGTAACCTCTCTACGACTCCGTTCGATGGGAAAGAAATTGAGCGGATTGACATTTAAAATAGAGAAGAATTGGTCATTCGTTCCAGAGAAAGGCACTATAGCATTGGACTCTAAAGGAAACAAAGTGGCAATTGCCGTTTCGAAGTCATCTACGAGAAGCACTAAGAAGAGCGAGGAGGCGGGGTTCGGTTACGTCGTTTGGAAAAAGGGAAAGGTCTTAATGAGTTGGAAGTTCGACGCTGAAAAAGGAATAAACTGCGCAGCATTTCACCCTAATGAAGAGATAGTGATATTTGGAGATGACGAAGGAATGCTCTACGTCTTCACTGAAGATGGAGATTTGATAAAGACGATAGAACTGAATTCACCGATACTTTCTTGTGCTTTCTCGAGCAGCGGCGAGAGAGTTGCCTTAGGATTTGAAGGAGGAAAGGTCAGCATAAGGGACTCTTCCTTCGAACCGTTATGGGAATACTTAACCGACGATAACGTCTGGAGCTTAAGCTGGTCTCCGGACGAGAAGTACTTAGCAGTCGCGAGTCACGATAACAACTTGTACATATTGACGAAACCAAAGGATGTCTGGAGGGAGAGCTTCAATACCGGTGTAAACAGGGTTCATTGGTGCGAGGAGAAGTTAGCAGTAGGTACATGGGATCCCGGAATAGTCGCCGTGTACAACGTCTCTGACCCGACCTCTCCAGAAAAGCTATGGGAAAAGGAGATGTTAAGCAGCGTTTGGGGCCTCTCTTGGAACGAGGCTTGTAGCCACTTAGCGGTTGGAGCTACGAACTCTATACTTAAGATATTTGATAGCGAGGGTGAAGCCATACTTAGTATGGAACTCTATCCAGTTGATGATCTGAAGTGGAAAGGGGAGTTCCTAACGGTCGCTGGAAAGGATCACGTTGATGCGTTCAGCACCTATGTCTGTACTCCGTTTATGTTGCCAAGCTTCAAGAGGTTTAAGACGTTCTCTCTATCTCAACCCGGTACGGTAGTGGAAGTTTCGGAGGCGCTTTACTTGCTTATGGGAAGGCCCAAGAAGATATTGGTTAACGGCGATGAACTGGAGGTGAAGGTGGTCCCCGGCAACTTCCTCTACATAATCTCTCCCTACGATGGAGAAGTGGAGGTAGAAGTGCCTTGATGAGGCTGAGCTACGAAAAGGCCAAAGAAATAGCCGAAAGCTTGAACTATAGATGGCCAGATGAGACTGTTGTAGCAGTAGCCCAAGAATACCAGAGCGGAAAGGTTTTGATGGTGGCTTCAATGAACAAAGAAGCAGTTATAAAGACCTTAACAACGGGGATAGTTCATTACTGGAGCAAGAGCAGGAAGGAGCTGTGGATGAAGGGGGCCACCAGCGGACAAGTTCAGCTACTAATGAAGTTTTACGTTGACTGTGACAAGGATACTGTTCTAGTTATAGTGAAACAAGCCTTGCTCAAAGCATGCCATGAAGGGTATCATTCTTGTTTCCATTACAAGGTCACGGAAAGAGAGGTGGAGGTAGAAGAAGAGGGACCCAAGTTTAGGTAACTAGCTCGTCTAGCCTTCCCATTTCCATTGCCATCCTTATTTCCATTGCGATCCTCCTTCCCAAGCTCATGCTTTGACCGAAGTACAACTTGCTGTACTGGCTTCCTATGCCCATGTAAATGTTGTTGCCTCCCCCTATTCTAGGGGCAACATCGAATACTACGAACTCCAGCTCCGGGGTCACTACGGCTTGCAACGTGAAAGGCCCTATTATTCCCGGAGGTACTAGCTTCTTCGTCGCTTCTACGAACTTGTCTCCCATCTCAAAGACCTTTTGCAACAAGCTCTCCCTCAGAGTAGCTGGCATGTGACCGACCTCTATCATCCTAGGATTGCCCTTTAGGTGGAGCTGTTCCCTAGCCGGAAGTCTAAGCCATCCGTCTAGGTCGCTCTGTATTCTGCGGTCTACTGAATGAAGCTCCACGTCGTTCCTTATTAACGAATAGAAGTAGTTGATGTTGAAGTGGGCACCGAGCACCAGCTCCTCTATTACTGCCTCCTTTAGGCTCTCCTCATCTATTATGCCGGCCTTCTTGAGCTCTTCAACCCTCTTGTAGTAGTCATCCCTATCCATTGCTACGAAGAAGCCTCTTTCAACCCTCCTCTTGGCTTCTGGGAGCTTCACTATTACCGGTCTGTCTATTTCTTCGGGACTCTTGAATACCTTTGGCCTCTTTATGCCGGCCTCGTCCAAGAGCTTGTAATAGTTCTTCTCACCAGTTCTCTCTTCCCACCTCAACAAGTACCTGTTTCCGAAGATAGGCACTTCAAAGTTTTGTTCTATTTCGTTATAGCCCACATAGACTGCAAAGCTTCTGTTGGGCACGAATATTGCTTGCATCTCCCTGAGCTTATCCTGGACTTCTTCTCTTAGTACATCCTTAAACTTGTCGAGTAGTATGCATTCGTCCACAACCCTCTTGAACCTTAAGTACGGTAGTTCTCTGCCCTTCTGGCATATGGCAACGGTCCTGAAACCTTCGTCCTTGGCTCCGTCGAAGAGGTCTAAGGCTGAATGGCTTGCTATAGCAGCTATTGTCGGCTTGCCCCTATACTCCTTTACTAGCTCCTTCATTTCATCAGTAATCGAAAGTACGGAAACCATATTTTGCTCCCAGTTTCGTTCGCCCCCTCATAGCTTTTTAGTTATGATTTATGGAGAGCGTCGAGAAAGATGCTTTTGCTTCACATGGCGGACGTTCACCTGGGAGCTGCCCAGTACAACATAAAAGAGAGGGAAAAGGACGTTTATAAGGCATTTAGGGAGGCTGTGGAGAAGGCCCTTGAGGAAAGAGTAGATGCAGTAGTAATCTCCGGAGACCTCTTTCACACCCCAACCCCCACTAGGGGATTAGAACCCGTAAAGGTCGCTGAGGAAGAGATATCCAAGCTGAGGGAAAAGGGAATAGAAGTAATAATGATACCCGGTGACCACGACAAGCCTAAGAGGTTCGGGTTACCATCTATAAAGTACGTAGCAGACAAGACCGGAGCAAAGTTATTGCTAAAGGATATAGGCTTGAAAGGCGTAGAGGTTAAAGGTGTTAGGTTCTATGGTGTCCAAGCCCCAGCATATGGAAATTATGATGAACTCAAGGCGTTGGGGAAGGTGAAGAAACCTAGGAAAAGCGTTGTCTTGCTCCACTTAGCGCCTTGTTCGTTGTTTAGGTTCAGCTGTGTTGACGATGGTTTGATTCCCAAGGGCTTCACATATTATGCTATGGGCCACATACACGCACCTATAACGAACTATTTTGACAATGCCCCAATGATATTTCCGGGCTCTTTAGAAGTAATAAACGTTGACGAGGTGAAATACATAGATGAGAAGGGGCCCATACTGGTTGACTTGAGCGGAGACGAGGCAAAGGTTCTGGGCAGGATAAAGATAAGGGTGAGGCCACAAGTAATTTTAAAGGTAGACTTTCCACTAAACGAAAAGAAGTTCTTGACTGAGCTGAGTAAGATACCTAAGGGCTCGGTCGTACACGTATACGCTAAGGGGAGTAGTTCATATGGGCTAGAGAAGCTCAAGGTCCTCTTATCTCAGAGAGATATACTGACTTGGAGGATACACTTCGTCAGCGAGAAATATGAAGAAGAGGAAGAAGTTAGCGTGGTCGGCGTACCGAGCGTGGTTGACGTTATAAAGCGGTACTACAAGGATGAGAAGCTCGCCTCCCACTTAGCCCAGCTCTTCGAAGCCCTAGGTTCTGACAGCAATGAAGCCCTCGCTATAGCGGAGGAACTATTTAAGAGCGGCCTTTGGAAAAGGTCTCGTAGATTTTGATGTGCTCTTCTGCAACCCTGTCTATTGCTGTGTAATAGGCATATGCCAATGCATCCTCGTTGCACCTCTCTCCCTTCATTATCCTTTCCATAGCTTTCCTTAACGCTTCTTTCATTCCTCTCAACGGATCTTCTATGTCAAAGGGATAGAACGCTTTGGGGTAATTCCTAACGTCGCCTATTCTAAGTACAACTATGTGTCTGCCACAGATTAACGAGTCGTGAAGTATTCCAGAGGCTTCTTGAGTAGGGTCTGAGTAAGGTAGGAGAACAACATCTGCATTGCAAGCGGTCTCTATCAGTTTTTCTTTGCTCATAAATTTGGACTCTATGCTTATCTCTAGACCTAGTTCCTCTAGGTAGTCTTTTATTTCGTCAACAAAACCCTTTATCATCCTTAACCACTTTTCCCCTACTTCATCCTGAGGGCTTCCCACAATCCTATACTTTATCTTCTTTGGAAATCCCTCTCGCTTTAGGCTTACGAGAGCGTGGATTGCCCAATCGTACCTCTTGCTAGGTCTTATGAAGCCCGGAGTGACGATCTCTATTACGTCGGGTACTCCCTTCATGTTTTTGCATTTTTTCCACTTCTCGAGTACTTCCCTTCTCGGTTTCGGCGTGAAATGGGGTACAAATATGGTCTTCATTTTCCCTATCCAAGGTATTAGGGAGTATCCTCTGAGCGTGTGTATTATTGCTTTATCTGTAAATATTAGCGGAATAAATGGTGACAAGTACGAAGTTATTGGACCCTTTAGTATATCAACGAGTTTCGTACCTTTAAAGGATAGATCCCACTTAATGAAGTTGTGGAGGGCTTGTCTCGGTGTTATTACTGTGTGTAGTGTGGTTATGTCCTTCTTTCTAAATATCTTTAAGGCTAAGTAGTAGAAGAGTTGGGACCAGCCCCAATGGCCCCTGAAGAGGCCATATTCATGTTGGGTATGAACTAAGCTAGAATCAAGAGCACAAATAGCAGCCATTACCGAGTCTACATACTTTTCCTTCCTTAAGTCGCATATTTTCAAGTTCAGTCCAAAAGCCTTGAGCCATTTAACTAAAGCATTACCGTACTCCTTTATACCACACTTCTTCCTGCTAGCGTCATAAACCATTGCGACCTTCACTTCGAGGTTCCTAAGAGATTAGGCTAGGAGAACCTTTTGTCTCTTGTCAAAAAACTTTACCTTGGTAAGCACGCACTAGAGTAGTAGACGGCGCTGGGCTGATTTACTATGGCAGTATAGCAGAGCTTCGTCTTGCCTAGGTGAAGCAATATGTTTAGCGTTGACGGCACTATAACTACGTTCTTCAGCACGAACCTAAAGGTGCCTATGTTTGTTCTAACGTCAACCAAGTTGCTCGTGAAGCTCCCAACGCCGAAGACGCTTTTCCAGAAGCCCTTATGGTAGGCCAAGCCTTTAACAACGGCCACAGTATTGCTTATCTTACCTAAGTCTATTCTCTTTACGGCGTTCTTGGTATTTAGTATAACCAAGTAGCCCTCCGTACCGTTTATAGCAAATATTGCGAAGTCCCCTATGTAGCCCTCTCCCAAGTAATCTCCGGCTCCGACGACGGTA
>JALWJF010000056.1 GCA_027081755.1 Desulfurococcales archaeon
GCGTTTCGGTAATATACCGGGAGACATACGGTTACAAAATATACATAAACAGTGAAGGCAGAGAGATCGTTCAGAGACTTTCTTATAATATACATGCAGCAAACGTTACTGTTGCCGAAGGGGGTAACAGAGGTAACGGTTACTTCTCGGAAGGCTCGAGAAGGGGCTACACTACGGACCCTATAAAGGTTGTTAAAGAAGCTGTTAGGAAAGCAAAACTTCAGCTAAAGGGAAAGGGTGCTGAACCAGGTAGCCATAGGGTAATACTAATGCCGCCTGCAATAGGTGTAATGGTTCATGAAGCCTTGGGACATATGTCTGAAGGCGATCACATTAAGGGAGGTTCGCCCCTCAAACTAGGCATGAGGGTTGGGCCGGAATTCCTAGACGTAAGTGACTCTCCCGGTAACGGCGAGGAATGGGGCTCCATATTTTACGATGACGAAGGAACTAAACCAAGAAAGGTGAACATACTCAGAGAGGGGAAGGTCAGTGGCTTCTTGCTCGATAGGTACTACGCGAAAGAACTAAACATGGAACCCACTGGAAATGGAAGGCAGGAAGATCCTAGCAAGAGGATCATACCTAGAATGAGAGTAACTTATGTGGAACCCAAGGATTGGAGCTTAGAAGAGCTAATGGAGGAGTTGAAGGAGGGAATACTGATAGTCGATTCTTCCGGAGGGAATGCGGAGCTTGACGGCACGTTCTTCTTTATGAGCATGGAGGCGTGGTACGTTAAAAATGGAGAAAAGGCATATCCCCTCAAGCCCCTAGGCATGATGGGCAATGTACTAGAGATGCTTTCCAAAGTTGAAGCTATAGGAAAGGAGCTAGGCTTTAGGCCGGGGACGTGCGGCAAATGGGGGCAGAGAGTTCCGGTGAGCGTGGGAGGGGCTCCCACCCTCACTACTCTAAACATAAGCCCCGTATGATTTGTATTCTCCCTCTGGGTTCTTATGAGCAACACGGCAAGTGGCCGAAGGACTTGGACACTAGGATAGCAAAGAGGGTGGCCGAAGAGATCCATAAGAAGGTTGGAGGGGAACTCCTACCACCTCTACCCTTTTCCGCCAGCTGGGAGTGGGAAGACAGCATAAGCTTGAGAATTGAGACTCTATCCATGGTCCTAGGGGACATCGCTACTTCGTGTAAGAGATTGGGAAAGAAACTGGTAGTGGTGAACGCTCACGGCGGTAACTCAGGTTTAATACAAGCTATAGCCCGCCAATACGATTTCTTCGTAATCGATTTTTGGAAAGCATGTAATATAAGAGTTGGGCATTGTGATGGTGTTGAGAGGACAGTGGCAAAGGAGTTAGGTATAGATCTGGAAGAACAACCTTTCAAAGAGGGATGGCCCGAGGGAAAGGTAAACATCCCCAAAATAGGGGACTCGTGTTACGGATGGGAGGAAGAGGGTCCACTAGAAATTATCAACTGCATCGATGGGATAGTTCGCGAGATAGAGGCCATTATATTTTGTGGTTCTCCGCTATGCCAACGCTCGGGAAGCTCTCCTTGATCTGCTCTTCCGCTAGAGCCTTCGCTTCCTCCAATATCTTCTTGGCTTCTTTGTCTAAGATGACGTCTCCATGGACTCCTCCGTAGAAGCTCATTTCGTTCACCGCATCCTCTAATTCGTCGTGTATATTACTTAGTTCAATACCTAGTTCGGGCACCTCCTTCATTAACTGGTTCTTTAACATGCTTATCACCGGCACTACTGGAGCTAGAGTGCTGGCTATATCTCCTAAGCTCAGTGCTAACTCTAAGCGGTACTCAACCCTCTCTAGGGCTACTTGGGTTACCATTAGGGTCTTCGCTATCTTCCTTACTTCTGAGATCTCAGACGCTAACATCTTGGCCCTCAGTTCTTCTCTGTTCACCAATGCGTCCACCAGTCTCGTGAAGAGCTGCTCGTCCCTCTCCTTTAGTTTATTTATCATGAAGCTTATCTTGTCTATTTGTTTCCTTATCTGGTACTTTGCCTTTATCACTTTCTTCTTTAGCGGTTCCTCGTCAACTTCCTTTCTTCCGAAGAACAAGAACCTCTTTCCGGTTTTGGTCCCTCCTTCCTCCCATATTCTGCTAAAATTCACTATTGCGTCCATCCCAGAAACCCGTTAAGCTAATAGGTAGAGGCAAGAGTTAAAAAAGGAATCTCGGTGTGCTACTCGATAAGATGCTTTATAAGCTTCGGATACTCTCCACCGAGTGGTAGCAATAATAGAGAGGATTGCGGCATTAGTTCTGCTCATCCTAACCGCTCACGCTCTTTGGGTACACACGAACGGCGGCGAATTGAGTCCCCTAGAGATAGTGGCCTTGGAGGTCCCTTGGATACCCATATTATTAAAATGCGATGATAAGTGTAAAAGACCTCTACTGGTCCTCTTCGCCGCCTTCAGCGGATACTTCTTACCCAGACTTTTGGAGTTACTCCCAAAAGATATATTCATATTAATAATGATGCCCGATGTGCTGAGCGTAAACATATTCATGAAAATAATGGGTGTGACGTGGCATTTGAAGCCAATTGAGGGCGAGGGGATACTTGTGGTGACGAATAAACCAGTCGCATTCTACACAATAGGCTGTTCTAGTCTGAGGGCTGCTCCTCTCCTAGCATTAACCGCACTAGCTGCTCCGGGTCCTCTAAGGAAGAGGATACTTGCTGCCTTGATAGGGATCTTGCTCTCGTTCCCGGCCAACGCGATAAGGGTGTGGGGAATATTGGCCGTAGCCGACTATTTCCACTTAAACTTCCATCTGGCTCATGTCTTAATAAGCCCGTTGTTCTCCATAATCTTCGTAGGTCTGGTCATGATAATACAAGATTGGGTGCTGCCGGGATACTTAGAGGTAATAGCTGATGGATTGGATTGCTTGCTCAGCTGTATCCCCAAGCCTTGGTAGTGGAGTACGTATACCTTATAGCTAGGCCGGCCAATATGCCTATAAAGTTTGCTAATAGATAGTTCATGCCTAATGCGGTTAGTCCTAAGAGGAAGACTAGCTGAGCCACTAGGCCAGACACACTTGCTATCTCATAATGTACAAACCTTTTGAGCTTGCTCGTTTTAAGTTCCTTTATTCTGTCAGCAAACGTAATTCTCTCATGAAGCAAGAAGTTATATATTACTGATGCTTCGAAGCCCAAGAAGCCGCCTATTGCCAATCCCAAGTAGCCTAAGCTCTTCAACTCAAGAACTTCGTACGCTAGGTACAGCGTTCCCTCATTTATGAATATTCCCGTTAGCCCTATCAAGGAAAATACAAACATCCTTCTCAGCTCGCCGGTCTCTCTTGCTAGCTTGATCAAATGCAAAACGTAGTCAAGCATTACCTTACCACCAAGTTTAGACTCACCAGCATACCTGTTCCGAAACACATAAGGTACGTCTGCTACCTTCTTTACCTTCGCTTTCGCTAATATCTCCAAGAGAATTTTGTAACCTCTGGGACTTAGTTCTACTCCCTCCAAGATGTCCTTTCGTAGGCCGAAGAAACCGGACATGGGATCTGTGGTCAAGGAAGACTTGGGTACGAATATTCTAGCTAATAGGGTGGCCCCCTTACTTATCAATAACCTAGTCTTACTCCAATTCTCTATCCCCCCTCCCTTGGCATATCTGGAAGCAACCACCAAGCCATATCCTTCTTTAAGCTTTTCCAATATCTTAGGAACGACTGAGGGTGGGTGCTGAAGGTCTATATCCATCACTATTACATATTTAGAGGAAGCTTCGTTTATTCCTCTTATTACAGCGCTGGCCAACCCTCTCTCGTTCTTCCTTACTATCACCTTTATCTTGCCACATTTGGGCTTCTGTTGCCTTGCTACCTCAGCCGTACCATCCGGCGAATTATCATCAACTATTATTAACTCATAAGGTATGTTATGTTTACACATAACCTCGTCCAATTCCTTAACGAAAATCGGTACGTTCTCTCTCTCGTTGTATGTCGGCGTTACTATACTGACCTCCGGCTCCAACGGCCTTCACGCAAGGATCGATCTGAGTCCCCTCTTTATGTTCCTATAGTACGCCAGTGCCCAAACAGCTACTGCGGTGACCGTCTCAAAGGGTACATCAGAATCGTAGAACACGGGCCACCCTCCATCATCCAGCTGGGCCTCCATGAGTGTGTATATGCCTCTTTCAACGACGTCGCTTATCGTGGATTCCTTCGTGCCGGCGAAGGCCATCAATCCCAAGAGGGCCCAGCCGGTGGCCCATGGACTATCACCTATCCTGTCTTCTCTATAGAAGCCTACAATGAAGTTGACGGCGTTCCATAACTCAATTCCCCTGTAGCCGTAGGAGCTTAGGAAGAAGAGGATTCTCGCGGTACAGTCCAAACAGTTGTTGTCCCAAGATCCATTCAAACTCTGCGTCTTGCTGAACCATTTCCTCATCCTTACGTAATAATGCATCGGAGCTCTCCATATCTCTTCCATGTACATATTTCCGGCTAGGAATATGCTGAACAGTACCTCTGCTGAAGACCAGACGGATAATCCGGAACCAGGATTGGCCTCCCAGCCTCCACAAGGCATTTCGTGATCCATAAGTGCATTTATGGTCTTCTCCACGACCCTTCTATTGTTCTCCAAAACCTCTCTGTAGGATCCAACTAGTAATCCCATAAGCGCTCTTGCAGTTCCGTAGTAAGATCCTGGTTGTGTAGGCGCAGTCCATTGTAGGAA
>JALWJF010000057.1 GCA_027081755.1 Desulfurococcales archaeon
GAACAAAGATCGTCGCAGGGAGGTTCATCGACTCTTTCATTTAATAGTTTAAATATCTCTGCTTTGGCTTTGTCTAATGCTTCTGGCATGACCTTCAGTAGGTCTTCTGCCCCCATCTCTACGCCAAACACCGCTTTGCTGAGCTTCGCCACGCTCCCTAAGAAGGGGAACTTCTGGTACAGCACAAGTTCAGCCCTATGTTGTGGAAGCGTCTTTCAGATACTTTAAGCTGGACGATCGCGATGCCACGTTAAAATTTTAATATTTGTTAAGAGAAATACAATATCCATGTGCATATCACTCCACACTAAACTTCAACATTCTAAAGAATATAGTCTATATCAAGAATTATGAATATGAGGGATATGTGTTGGGAAAGATGGTTGCACAAATGGAAGCAGAAATAGATGACAAGGTACTTGAGAGATTATTCGGATCTCTGGCAGCTAAAGGGGTAACTAAGATAGTTATGGAGATAAAGGATGTACAAGGCAAATTAATCATAACTGCCGAGCCTACTGAGGAGAATGTGGTGGAGGCTTCCGCTTCTGGAGGGACTAAGTGAAAATGGAAATAAACATAAAGTTAAAAGTAGATGAAAATACTGTGAAAGCTATAGAAGAGAAGATATCTCGGGGAAGAAAGGTCGTGATAAGGATAAGGGATCTAAACATAGACCTAGCAGTGGGCCCGGATACAAGCGAAGAAACCATCTACACACTAAAGATAGGATAAAATTTTTAAGGGACTCTGTGCCCAACCTCCACGGTTCTGGGGCCGTCGTCTAGCCCGGAAGGACGCCGCCCTTACGGACCCGCCTTGGGTTAAGAAAGGCGGTAGTCCGGGGTTCAAATCCCCGCGGCCCCACCAAAGCTGCAACCAAAGAGAGTGTGATGAGCTTCCCTAGCACCTCCACTTATTTTATCGACTTTCTACTGATTAATCGGAGGAGAGAATGAAAACAGCTGTAGTGATAGGTGCGGGGCCGTGTGGTTACGTGGTTGTCAGAAGGCTCCGCGAGAAACTCAAGCCTAAAGACTTGAGGATAGTGCTCATAAGTAAGGACGAATATCATTACTTTCCGCCCCTGTTCGCTGACCTAGCCCTCGGAGAAGTGGATGTAGAGGAGATAAGATCTCCCGCTAAGAACATAGCTGAACTCTATGATGCAGAGTTTGTACTGGGTGAGGTCACTGGCATTGATCCAGAGAACAGAAAGGTGTTTGTTGGAAAGGATGAGTACAGCTACGACTACTTATTCATATGCACCGGTGTAGGTTTTGATCATGAAAGTGTACCCGGCCTCAAAGAATATGGCTACCACGTCTTTAGCCTAGAAGGAGCCCTTAGGACGAGAGAAGCCTTGAAGAACTTCAAGGGAGGAAAGGTGCTCTTGCTGGCTCCGGACTTTCCCTTCAGATGTCCGGGACTACCCTTCGAAATAGCCGGGAAGATGCTATACCTCGCCACCAAGAAAGGTTTCGATGCCAGAGTAACCATAACCATGCCTTGGTCTATGGAGAATTTAATGAAAGCTATGCAAGAGATCCCTATGGGCATAATTATGGTTCACCAGAGATACTTCCCAGGAAAGATAGAGTACAAGTTTGAGAAGATTCCCAAAGAAGTTACCGAAAATAAGGTGAAGTTCGAAGACGGAAGCGAGGAGGAATACGACTTCCTAATCTATATGCCACCCAACAGACCACCTAAGTTCCTAGCAGACAGAGAAGAATTCCTGTGCCCGAACGACAGGAGGTGGCTAGCGAGTACGTTTCCTAACTTCAGGCATCCCAAGTACAACAACATATTCATACCCACCGACGCTGCCCTGCCTTGTATGGGCCTCCCCCCAGTAGGAGTGATAACTCATGAAGCAGCTGTAGCAGCAGCGGACGCAGTAATAGCTGACATAACTGGTACCGGCGCCCCGATACCGTTCCCCAACCAAGTGCCGCTGGTAATAGATCTCGGCCCTACAGGAACTATGATAATATTCGAAATCCATGGCAAAGAGGGCAACATAGTAAAGAACAAAAAGTATATTGCTCTCACAAGCCCATTAATTAAATCTATGAAGTTGAGCTTTTACTTGGGCTGGATAGCTTCCCTGAGGTGATGAGTCGTGGAGAGGGCCCCTGTTAGTGAGGAAAAGCTGGATGAAGCTGGAAAGGCTTTGGAGGAACTACTGGACACATTAGCTAAACTCAAGGAGAGTGGCATACTAGATATGCTAAAGGCCATGGTAGAGCGTTATGAGGACTTAATGACGTACTTGGCGCAAGACAGAAGGCTGTTCAAGGTAATGGCACTGGCTGAAGGCGCCTTAAACGGCATGGAGGATGCCGACTCTGCTAAGCTGAAGTACGCAAGTATGGGATTGAGTAACTGTGCTAGTAAAGCACTGGAGAATATAATGGATGGAGACGTCAAACCGGTGGGTCTGATGGGCTTACTGAAAGCCTTAAGGGATCCCGACGTTATGTACGGGATGGGCTTAATGATAGCTATGGCAAAGAGTATAGGAAGGTGCTTCAAGGAAAACATGGAGAAAATGAAACAAATGAAGTAATTTTGTGCTACAAAATTTTATTTTTCCTTTTAGTCAAGAGTTCCTTCCCACTGAATGGTACAGTAGTATGGGCTTGAGCCCCACTGCGTTCGCGGCTTCCTTAGTGGGGCTTCGGAAGCGCTATTGGCCTATATCTCCTATTCGTATTCCAAGTATCCGATGTTGAGGGATTTGAAGTATTTCGCTTATGGTTTAATAATGCTCGCAATAAAGGAGGCGACTTGTGGAGTCTTATGTCCAGATGCACCCATGCATCTGTCTTTGGGAGCGTTTCTTGAGGCATTTGGCTTGTCTCTAATAGTTTACTCCGTTGCCAAGATACTTAAGCTAAATATTAAGTATATCAATTGCTCTAGTTGCGACGTTAGCCTTGTTTTCAGCGATATCGTTACTTGTCTTACCCAAAGGCACGATACTCGCTTCAATACTCTTCGCGTTCTTCATGCCCTCCCTCTTATTCTTACTTTTCATAAAAGATTACGTAATATCCAGGGACAGGAACTTGTTGTTTACGTCGATAAGCTTCCTTTTATATTCATTCTCTTTTGTCTTGGAAGCGTTTCTCACGTCAATTAGGTTAGAAGTCCTAGCGATCAACTTATCTCTATTAATAAAGTTGACAGCGATCGTTACCCTAATGATAGCCTTCTTCAAATGAGAAACTCACAAATTGTGATTATAATGTTCTAACTGAATATATTTGAAGAATACATGTTTATCGAACGTTAAGGAATAACTTTATTTCACTTTTCTAGAGAAGCACTCATGGTGGACGATAGTGACATCGAACCCCTTGATAGGCGGCGTTGGAATTTTAGTGGCCGTAGTGGAATTCGCATTGGCCTTCCTAGCATACAAGGCTTCAAAGAGCGAGATCCTAAGGGACTTGAAGTACTTCGCTTACGGCGTCACAATACTAGGGTTAGGACAACTGCTCTTCATGGGTATAGCGGGGTTCATGGGTGTAAAGAACATGAGGTTGATGCTCGCCCTCAGAGCGCCCTTTAGGGCGATAGGCGTCGGACTCATATTATATTCGCTAATATCGCTAATAAATAAGAACTTGGCCAAGATGGTAGGCACTATCGTAACCGTATTGGCGGCGATATTTATCGTAGGTATAGCGTATTCACTGCTCGCTACGGGAGGTCATGACCCGCTGTTCCCAGCGCTGCACGTCGTTTACCTAACGCTCTTGCCTTGGTACGTAGCTTACTTGAGCTACAAGGTTTACAAGGAGAGCGGAGACAAGAGCGGGCTATACGTCGCCTTTGCGCTGTTTATATTCGGCCTTTCGATTGTGTCCGCAATAACCTTACACAACGTCCTCAACCTAGGAATAGCTATCGCTACCAGCACGGCAACTCTATTGGAAGTAATAGGAATGATAGTTGCGCTCTTAGCGTTTATTAGCAGCTGAGCGTTTTGCAATATAAAATATAGCTAAGTGCTTTTTTCACACAATCCCTCCCAGACTCTTGGGAGAGAGAAATGAACGGATGGTTTGTCATCGGAGCTTTGGGAGCGAGCATAGGTATAATAGAGCTAATATTAGCGTATATAGCCTACAGAGCGTCCAAGGGGCAACCCTTACTGGGCGCCTTAAAGTACTTCGCCTACGGCATGGTCATGCTAGCAATAAGCCACATCTTCTGTAAGGCTATAATGAAGGCAATGCTGGGATTGTACTATCCTTGGGGAGTTCCTCTAAAGGCTATTGGCTTAACCTTGGTCATATACTCTATTATAGCCCTGATAAATGAGAAGATGGCTAAGGCGGTGGGGGCGCTGGCGGCGACCTTAGCAGCTATCTTCCTAGTGGGTGCAACTTACTCTCTCTTGACCACAAAAGGACATGACTGGATATTCCCAACAGTTCACACCCTATTCTTAATGCTATTGCCTTGGTACATAGCCTACTTGAGCTACAAGGTCTACAAGAGGAGTGGGGACAAGAGTGGTTTATACGTGGCAGCGGCCTTCGGAATATATGGCCTAGCGACGCTGACAAACTTATTGATGCTATCAGCTGGCTTCTCGATGGCTGTTTCTATGTCCGTTGCTCTGCCGGTGAGGCTAATAGCGGAGATAGTGATGTTGTATGCCCTCGTAGGTGCATA
>JALWJF010000058.1 GCA_027081755.1 Desulfurococcales archaeon
GCTTAGCAAGGAGCTGGGCTTTGAGGTCGAGATAATTGAAGAGGGAAAAGTTAAACTCGTAGTCCCTAAGATGAGCAACTACCTAAGGCCAGATGGAGTCTATGAACCGGCTCATGCTCCAGTGTTTTACAACCCCAAGGCGAAGTTCAACAGAGATGTTGCAATTGCCTTTGGAAGGGCCTTAAAGGAAGAGCTAGTAAGGCTTGAAGTTTTGGAACCCTTGGCCGGCAGCGGAGTCAGAAGCATTAGGTATGCCAAGGAAGCTGGAGCTAACAAGGTCCTAGCTGTTGACGTTGACCCGATAGCCGTTAAGCTCATCAAAATAAATGCTAGGATAAATAAGGTAGAGGATAGGATAAAGGTCGTTAACGCCGATGCAAACGCGGTGCTCCACAACAGACAACTAAGGGAGGGCTACTACGACCTAGTTGATGTGGATCCCTTCGGCTCCCCAATGCCCTTTGCTGATGGAGCGATAAGGTCAACTAGAAGGAGAGGCTTAGTTGCCTTTACAGCCACAGATACCGCTCCCTTAACCGGAGCTAGGCCCCAAGCTGCGTTAAGGAAATATGGAACCAAATTGGCAAGAACTCCTTTCTCCAAGGAGATAGCGATAAGGACGTTAATTGGAGCGATTGTTAGAGTAGCCGCGGTAAGAGAAGTCGCCTTAAATCCTGAGATAGCTTTCTTCAAGGATTATTACGTAAGGGTTGAGATGAGGCTCGATAGAGGTGCTAAAAGAGTAGATGAGACTCTCTCCAACTTGGGCTACATATTCTTTGACGAAAAGAGCTACGATGTAACAATTTCCAAGGGTTACCCCTTACCTAAGGAAATGCCTAAGGGTATGAAAGCTATAGGTCCCTTGTGGCTGGGTCCTCTAAGTGGTCCTTTAGCCAAGAAAGTTAAGGGCGACGTTAAACCTTTTGTAGAGAATATAGTAAAGGAGGACGAAATAGGCATCCCATTCTCATATAAAATAGAAAAAGTTGCATCCATACTACATACAAACATGCCAAGTCCAAGGCTAGTTGTCTCAAGGCTAAAGGAGATTGGTTTCAAGGCCGTAATAACACACTACGACCACACAGCAATAAAAACTAATGCACCAAAGGAGGAGGTGTTTAAGGTAGTGAAAGAGCTAAGCCCTTCAGGAAGGTGAAATTCTTGATAGAAGTCAAGATAACTACGTCCGACTTGAGAAAGGCTGTCGAAGCCTTGAAAGATTTCCTGAAAGGAGAACTGATATGCGTAGTGGGTCCCTCTTCATCCGGTAAGAGCCTCTTCTCGAAGCTCTTGGCCGAAGCACTGAACGGAACCGTACTCAGCACGGATGACTTTTACCTCTCGGAAGCTTGGAGACTGGCTTCGGTGCTCTCCACATTTGATCACCCGTCCCTCATAGATTGGGACTTGCTGATCAAAACGGTTAAAGACTCATTGAAAGGGAAGGATGTTGAGGTCCCAATATATGATATGAGGATTTCCTCGAGAATAGGGTACAGAAGGCTTAAGCCCAAACCTCCAATAGTCCTTGAGGGGATATTCGCCTCCTACGGACCGCTAAACGAGTTCTGTGAACAAAAGATCGCCATAGACAGTCCAATACACTTGCTCATGGCAAGGAGAATGATTAGAGATCCTCAAAGGGCCTTAGAAGCTCCTTCAAAGATATTGGATAGAGTGGTTAGGACCGTGTTACCGTTTTCCAAGACCTTCGTGGAGCCCCAGATGAGGGAGGCCAAGCTGAAAGTAGTAAACGTGTGGAGGCCTGAACTTCCCTACGAGCTAAGGGAGTGTGAGGAGGAAGAGGCAGAAGAGGGCTATGATGAGAGGAGGATTTTTGTCGCTTCCTATAGCGACGATAAGGTCTATATGATTGAAAACATCGTGGATAGTTTGGCTGAGCACTATGTATTGGTATCTTGGGAAAACAAATACATAGGAGCTAGAGTATTGCCAGACACAGCGTATTTCGCTTTAACGGCCCTAGCGGCGCACGGCTTTAAGGTTAAGGGTTACTACCAGAGGGGAAGGTGGAATGAGGACATGGTAGGAGTGATCATGGAGGAAGTTACTTGGAAGAGGCTAGGAAGCGAGAGGTGCTGTAAGCTATGCATACCTCTAGGTCTTGACGACAATGCCTAAGTGGCTAACGACCTTCTCTACGGCATCTTCGACGTTTAGGGCCCTTATCCTTTCCGTTGGGTGGAACTTGGCGCTGTCCGGATCCTTTAAGCCATGACCAGTAACTACTATCACTACTTCCTCGTCTCCATTGAAGTAACCTTGGGAAGCTAACTTGATTAACCCTGCCAAGCTCGTCGCTCCGGCTGGTTCGGCTGCTATTCCCTCTTCTCTTGCCAACATCCTCTGCGCCCTTATTATTTCAGAATCAGGGACTGCTTCGAAGGTACCTCCAGATTCGTCTACAGCCTTCCAAGCCTTAAGCCAGTTCACCGGCTTGCCTATCCTTATTGCTGTAGCAATGGTCTCCGGGTTATCGGTGAAGAGAGGTACCTTCAAGCCGCTCTTGTAAGCAGAGGCTAATGGCGAAGCTCCTTCAGCTTGGATGCCTACCATTTTGGGAAGTTCTTGAGAATAGCCGAAGGCCTTGAGCTCCTTAAAGCCCTTCCATATTGCGGATATGTTTCCGGCGTTGCCCACGGGAACTATTACATAATCCGGTACCCCTATGTCCTCAAATACCTCAAAGGCCAAGGTCTTTTGGCCCTCAAGCCTCCACGGGTTGAAGGAGTTGAGAGGGTAGAACTGTTCGAGCTTGGCGAGTATCTTCACAGCCTCTAGGGCAGCATCGAAGTTGTCCTCTATCTCGACCACTACGGCCCCGTGCAGAATGCTTTGAGCGAGCTTGCCCAAAGCGACCTTACCCTTTGGCAAAACCAAGAATGTCTTGAGGCCTGCCTTTGCGGAATAAGCCGCTGCCGAAGCAGCTGTGTTGCCCGTCGAAGCAGCTACCACGGCTCTAGCTCCAACCTCTTTGGCTATCGTAACTGCCAAGCTCATACCTCTGTCCTTAAAGGAGCCCGTGGGGTTAGCGCCCTCGAACTTGGCGTATAACCTTCTAATCCCTATTACTTTTTCTAACTTCTCTAACCTTATGAGGGGTGTGTTCCCCTCACCCATCGTTACCGGTTTTTTGCTCTTGAAGGGTAAGAGTTCCTTAAACCTCCATATGCCGTGCATTCGAGACCTTCGTCGGTACTCCTCAAAGGGAGGTAGCTCGTCAGGCTCAAATACGACCTCTAGCACTTGACCACACTTTGGACACATGAACATTTTGTAGCTGACGTCGTACTCAGCGCCGCAGTTGACGCAGCGCAACCTCACTCGCACGTAGAGTCCCACCACCCAACCCACGCGAGCTTTATATTAACACGCCTTGATCGTTTCCAGAGCTTCTGGTCCAGTTCCTACGTAGCAGACGGGTACCCCCACTTCTTTTTCTAAGTCGCTCAGCCAGACTTTGGCTTCAACCGGAAGGTCGCTCCATCTGGTGACGCCCTTTGCCTTCGGAAAGAGTACATCGACTTTGGTTACTGCCAATTTGGTGGCGCCGTTAACCCTTACAGCTCTCTTGAGCAAGTCCATGTTCTCTTCTAACGGCGCCACCCTCCTGAGCCTTCCGGTAACGGTGCCGTATTCGACCAAGCCCCTCTTCTTCGCTTCGTCCTCACTGAGTTCGCCCTTCAAAGGTCCAGCCCCAACCCTAGTCACGAATGCCTTGGTGACCAAGATGACGTCTTCCACGTCAAAGGGGCTTAGGCCAACCTCGCTGAGCAATGCAGAAGCAGTAACGTCCCTAGAGGTCACGTAGGGGTAAGTTCCATGGAAAAGGCTTAAGCCAAAGCCTTGAGTGCCCTCGACGTGAACTACTTTGTAGCTGTCAACGGCTTCGTGGACGAGGCTGATGACGTCAGTAACGGTAGCAAACTTTTCGAGTTCCTCCTTATAGTCCCTTGCCAACTTTAGCCTCCTCATTACTCTATCCACCATAGCCATTCCCACTCCAGTTAATGTAGACCCTATCTTCTTTGCTAAGTGCTGGTCTTGCCTCTCCCTCTCTACATGCTCTTCCGTTATTATTCCGGTCCTTTCGTCAACCAAGACTTGTTCCTTGCTCAAGCCTAGGGTCTCAACCTCCTTTCTTAACACTTCTATGGAGATGAGCGCCCCCGGTGCGGTAACACCTTTTCCTTCCCTAAAGGTAACTAGGCCGGATGGTAGTGCCCTCAGCTTATACTCCTTGCCCATGTGAACTACTGTATGACCCGCATTTATTGCTCCGGTTCTCACCATATAGAGGGGTTTCTCATCAAAGGCAGAGAACGCAGCTATCTTCCCCTTTCCCTCGTCTCCGAAAAGAGCTCCGACGAAAAGCCTCACTGGCATGAGCTTTCCCGCTGGGACATCACTTGGGGATTAAATCCAGTACCGCTTCCTCGTTTCCTACCCTTATCTTGAACGCGTTATCTTGTACTTCGAATTGGGCTTTGCCCACGAATTCGTTCACGTCCCCATTCTCACTATATATCTTTATTATGTCTTTTCCATTAACTTCGTAGCCAAGAGCAAAGGATTCCCTTCCTCCAACAGCCACCTTAAGCTTCCCCTTACCAATTTTCTCTTTATCTATTACTTCGACGGTCGAAAAGTTTCCATAGATAAGTT
>JALWJF010000059.1 GCA_027081755.1 Desulfurococcales archaeon
ACGTTGATAGGGGACCAAAGCAAATAGAGGCCTTGCTCTTGGTCTTGGCCTTGAAGGCTAGAAGGCCCGAGGAAGTAATCGTGCTCAGAGGTAATCATGAACCTCTGAGAGATGTAGGCGTGAGTCCTCACGACTTCCCAGACATTTTATATTCTAGGTGCGGTCCTAAGGGAATGAAGGTCTATGAAAAAGCATTGGATCTGTTCGACTCCATGCCCTTAATAGCCAAAGTTGGTAATGTAGTAGGACTTCACGGAGGACCCCCTACAAGGTCTGTATTGAAAGGAAGACTGGAACTTGATGAAGAGGACGTTGTTGACATATTGTGGAGTGACCCAGACGAGCTCGTGGGAGATAAGCTATGTGAATGGGGAGATCCTCCTCACAAATGCTTTAGGGAGAACTATTTGAGAGGTGTAGGGAAAGTCTGGGGAGCGGGTTTAACCAGAACCTTTCTGGAAATGATGGATTCCGAAGTGTTAGTTAGGGGGCATACATCCGTTGATGGATTTGCTCTTTGCCACAAGTCCAAGGTGTTAACCCTATTTACCAGATCGGGGCCTCCGTACTACAATTCTAGAGCATCAATAGCCGTGCTAAATAGGGACAAATTGGACATCATTTCAACAGAGGCCTTAGAACTCCTTTAATGAATCTTTAATCGGTATCCAGTAACCCTTAAAATATAGCCTAAAGCTTCTTGAAGCGGGTATTATAAAATGGCTGAAAATATCTCAAAAATTGTCTTGGCATATTCTGGAGGTTTAGACACTTCAGTAGCTATAGCATGGTTAAAGGAGAAGTTCAAAGCAGATGTGATAACGGTCACGGTCGATGTTGGCCAGAAAGAAGATTTCAAAGAGATAGAGGAAAGAGCCTATAAAGCTGGAGCCACCAAGCATTACTTAATTGACGCCAAAGAAGAGTTCGTAGAAAGGTACATAAAGCCAGCAATAAAGGCCAATGCCTTATACGAGAGTGTATATCCCTTAGGAACCGCGTTGGCAAGACCTCTCATAGGCGAAAAGGTAATCGAGATAGCAAAGAGGGAAGGTGCTGACGCTGTTGCTCATGGAGCTACCAGTAAGGGTAATGATCAAGTTAGATTTGAAGCTGCTTTTAAAGCGCTAGCTCCGGACATAAAGATTATCGCTCCTATAAGGATGTGGGGAATGACTAGAAAGGATGAGGTCGAGTTCGCAAAGGAGAGAGGCATACCGATAAGTGAAGAATCCAAGAAGTACAGCATAGATGAGAATTTGTGGTCCAGAAGCATAGAGGGAGGGTCGCTGGAAGATCCATGGAACGAACCTCCAGAGGATGCATTCGAGTGGACCGTTGATCCCAGACTTGCCCCCGACGAGCCCGAATACTTGGAAATAACCTTTGAGAACGGTGTACCTATTGCTATAAATGGGAAGAAGATGAGTTTGATGGAAATAATAAATACATTAAATTCTGTAGCCGGCAGGCACGGGTATGGCAGAATAGATCACATGGAGAACAGGATAGTTGGTCTAAAGAGTAGAGAAGTTTACGAGGCTCCCGCCGCATTAACTATAATAAATGCCAAAAAGGATCTGGAGAAACTTGTTCTTAATAAAAGAGAATATAGAGTTAAGAAGGGGCTGGACGACTACTGGGCAGACCTAGTCTATGACGGGCTATGGTTCGATCCCATAAGGGTCGAACTGGACAAGTTCATGGAAGAGTTGACGAAAAACGTCACTGGTGACGTTAAAGTAAAGCTATTCAAGGGCTCAATGAACGTTGTCGGACGCAAGAGTCCCTATGCAATTTATGATAAGGCCATAAGTAGCTACGACAGCCAATGGTTCCCAAGCGACGAGATGGCTAGGGGGTTCATAGATGCTTGGCTAATGGACAGCGTGATAAGCTTCAGGAAGAGGTTCATCTAACCCCCAGCGGAAGGCGGGAATACGCTAACCGTTACCTCGTTTCCTTTAACCTCTTTCAAATGCCTCACATCTCGACCGTTGACTAAGAATATTAGTCCAATATCCTTATACTCGGTCGCCTTCTCTTTAAGCATGGGGACTCTCTTATATATCTCCTCAATAAGCTCATGGGGTCTTTTACACTCGCATTCAAACTCTAAGGGTTCGGAGAGGTCTCGGAGCTCTGCAAAGAACCTTACCTTAACTTTCATAAATTTTCCCAATTTTATAGCCCCGTGTCCTATTTGAAGTGCTTTTGCACTGCGGGATAGCCGTTGGCTAAGCTTTGCTTAAAGGTAGTGGATAGCTTCAATGCCGACAGAACGTTTATGCTGTTAAACGACATCTCTAAAAATTTAACTTGTTATATGAAAGTTTCGTTTATTATCAATGATGATATTATAATAGTAAAGAGCTATTGCTTAAAGTTCTGGAAAAAGAGCGTGATTCTAAAGATTATTTCGAGCTTAGGGCACTTCGAGGTGATAAATTGCTAATTTGTAAGAAGCTTTGTTACAAGGTAAATGAGGGCTGCGATCTAACGGGAGCCTTTTCGTTCTTAAAGTTCCTAATGACTAAGTTCTGCAAAGTAAGCGTTGAATTAGTGAAGGACAAACTCATTATCAAACTGTGCTGTCCAAGGTCGTCCTATGTAAACGAAACTAGGGCTAGAATGAATTTAATAGACTGTGTTAAAGGAGTTAGATGTGTGCCCTCGATAGGGGGCTTGGTCCCAATAAGGTTAACTTACTTTAAGGAAAAAGGCTTGTGCATTGGTATAGATGAGAAGGGTTCGCCAGTATGTATACCGATAAGGTGGTTGGAGAGACATGCATTAATACTGGGCTCAACGGGCTCTGGAAAGAGCACTACAGCATTCAAGATGTTCTCGGATATTTCATTTCCAAAACTGATGTTGGACTGGCATGGCGAACATCATTGGCCTAATAAGGTTGACTGTGTTAACATAAACCACCTTGAGAGGTTAAACGACGTAGAAATTTTGGACTCCTTCGCTAGCTCCCTAAATTTGAGTGATGCCCAATACTACATCCTTATGAAGGTATTACAGCTATTGAGAGTTCAAAGGAAGTCTTTTGGGATAAGGGACATCGCATTTTACGTTAAATCGTTAGAGGAAACCAGCAGATGGATGAGGGAAAGCAAATTTGCATTGCTAAGAAAGTTAGAGATGCTAATACATCGCAAGAGATGTCATTTCACAATCACAAACTTAGCCGAATCCTTGGAAAATGGATTAATCATAGATTTAAGCGAATATACCGAGTACGGCAAGAGGTTCGTTGCAAACATAATAATATCTTACTTGTTCACACAAGCCAAAAATAAGTCACTGAAAGCCTTCATCTTCATAGAGGAAGCACACAACATAATACCCAGGGGAGATGAAGTAAGCGTAGCCGACAAAGTTTTTATGGAGGGAAGGAAATATGGCCTCCACCTAATAGCCATAACCCAATCGCCAAAGGCAATGAGCCAAAACGCCATGAAGAACAGCGCATTAAAGATAATACATGCGTTGAGGGAAGTAGAAGATGCAAAGTACGTTGCAGAGAGCATAGGTTACCCGGAGCTTTGGAAAGAACTCATATCCCTAGAGGTGGGAGAGGCGATATTGGCCTTCCGAAGGCCGATAAGAGTCCTCATAGACAGTAAGAGGCATAAGCGCGCATCTCATCTAGGTCGGAAGTCCATTCAAAGCAAGGAAGCCTCTCACACTCGATAGCCTTGAGCGATTGTCTCACCTCTTCCTCTAGATATACGTCACTCCTAACGCAGACGACCTTGTCTCCATAGTACCCTCTTAGCATCTGTAGGTATGAACCAATGATTTCTGCCTCAACGTTTGAGCATATCTTTTCCTTACAGTAGCCTTTCTCTTCCATTCTTCTAATGAGAACCGTAGGCCTGGCTTGCAAGTAGATAACCTTTTTCACCTTCTCTGGCGGCACGAAGTCCACTACAACTCCTTCTATTATCCAACATCCTTTTAGGCTCCTAACATGCTCCTCTAACTTGTCCATATCAACTACATAAAGCGGTTTACCGCACTCGTCCCTATCCACTTCTATATAGAGCTTTTTCTCCTTGACGATTTTTGTGACGTCCAAAGTCCTACAGTTAAGTCTCTTTGCTAGCTCTCTGCTTAGCGTGCTCTTACCGGAACCCGGTACGCCACTTATGAGTATGAACAACCGTTTCGACCCAGGAAAGGTAGGGAGGGAGAGAGTTGACAAATTTTGGATGGTCCGCTTGGAAGGGTCATTTAAGTTCTTGGAAGAAGTATTTGCAACAATGTGCTGAAGCAGGCTTTGATTATATAGAGCTAAGTTTGGACTTCCCCTTGCCATTGAAAGAAGAACTGTTAAAGAAGGCTGTTGATGGGGCCAGAGAATACGGCTTAGATATAGCATTTCATGCCCCTTGGAGGGGTCTTGACTTAGCAACGCCTTGGGAAGAGGTGAGGGAAGGCGTAGTAAAGGTTATAAAGAAGGTAATAGATATCAGCGCGAAATTTAAGGCAAAATACTTGGTTTTCCATCTAACCACGTCAGAGAAGCTAGAGGATGACGTGAAGGGAAAAGTCTTCGAAGCGGGAAAGAAGTCTGTAATAGAGATAAGTGAGTACGCAAAAGAAAAGAG
>JALWJF010000060.1 GCA_027081755.1 Desulfurococcales archaeon
ACGTGGCAGCGGCCTTCGGAATATATGGCCTAGCGACGCTGACAAACTTATTGATGCTATCAGCTGGCTTCTCGATGGCTGTTTCTATGTCCGTTGCTCTGCCGGTGAGGCTAATAGCGGAGATAGCGATGTTGTATGCCTTCGTAGGTGCATAAAACTTTTTTTTTTAGTCTTTTCTTATAACAACTATATCTCCTAAAGTGAGCTCCTTGGGGATTTGAGTGCCGGTTCCCTCTACTTCTTCGTATTCTACCTTCTTTATGAGCTGTATTCCCAAGACTCTCTCCAACTTCTTGGCAAGTTCCAAGTCGGGCTGAAGCCTTCCCAGTTCTATCCTCTTTATCACTGACTCGTGCTCTCCGACTTTCATTCCTAACTCCCTCCTACTCATCCCTAGCCTCTCCCTAGCCTCCCTAACCCTCCTGGCATAGTCCTCTACTACTACCTCTTCAACTACCTTCTTCTTGGCAACTCTTTGCTTAGAGGGCTTGGGCTTCTTCTCTTTCTTGGGCGGGGCCAGCTTAGCCTTTACTGACATGAAGCACCTTTCACACAAGATCATTTCTGCTCCTTCTATTATCACTCTGTAGGCTTTTCCTTGTATGGGTTGACCACACATTTCACAATAAAGTACCTTGCTCAAGGTCTGAGCCCAAGGGAATGGGAAATGGAGGGTTATGAGTTTTGGCTAAAATTTAGATACGACGAGCTCAAGGAGGCTGAACTATTCTCTAATCTAAGAGTCGAAGGTCCAATAATAGTTAGGATGGACGGGGTAAAGTTCAGCAAGTACACGAAAGCCTTTGGTAGTGTTAGAGACGAGAAGATACATAAGGCCTTGGTTGAAGCAGCAAAGGAACTCTTGAATTATTATTCTTGCTCCTCCGCATACGTCTCAAGTGATGAGGTAAACGTTTATTGCGATGAACCTCCTTTTGGAGGAAGAGTTGAGAAGATCGTCTCAACATTTGCCTCTTTTTTGGGAGCCCATTTCTCTAGACAAGTAGATCCTCCCGGATGGTTCGATGGAAGAGTAATTAAGGCCAATTGGAACTCGTACGTACTTTGGAGGCTTAAGGTAACGCTTTGTAACTATGCTTCCAAGGTTACTGGAAAGTCTTGCATGAAAGCATTAAGAGAAATAGAGCCACCGGAGTTAGCTTACGGCACATTAATTGTTAGGGAAGAATACTTAAAAGAAGGATTTGACCCAATGAGGAAAAAGAAGGTTATGGTTAAGAGAAGAAGACTCAAGGAAATCTCAGGGAAGGATGTCCTTAGGTATCTCAATTTAAAAGAGAGAAGTGAGAGCTGAAGGTCGGTAGGAGCTTGAAGGTAGCCGAACTGGCCAAAGAAGTCCCATGGGTGTTGCCTAGTACCAAAGTAAGCGAAGCGGCTAACCTAATGAGAGAACACGAGGTTCCTTGTGTCCTAGTTAAGACTGCTGATGGGGAATTCGTAGGAACGTTTTGCAGAAGAGAACTGGTAGAGGCGACTGCGGACAACAAGTGTAACGACCCTATTGAAGAGTACGTGAATACCGAGCCCAGCTATGTGTTATACGATGCTGACGTGACCGATGCCATACTTCTCTTTAACAAATACCAAGAAGAAGAGCTTGTGGTGTTAAACGAGAAGGATGAGCCCTATGCCGTAATAACTACAATAGATGTAGTCAGGATAGCCGGAAAGATATTAGAAAACATATTTAGTGAATAATGTAGCTTAAACTCATTATTGCAGTGGCTATAGCATTCCCGATACTCAGAGCGATGATCGTATCCTTCAAGTCCAAGCCCAAGAGGTAAGCAGCCAGTGCCCCGCTCCAAACCCCAGTTCCGGGCAACGGTATTGCCACAAATATCGCTAGCCCCATCGTACCGTATTTCTTAACCTTTTCTCCCGCCCCCCTCTTCGTTCTCTCTATAATTTTCTCTAATATCTTGGCGCCGCCCTTCCAAAACCTCTCAAAGAACTTCTCGGCTATCTTTAGTATTTCTTCTATGAAGATATACACTAATATGCCCACGCTTGTAGCTATCAAATAGCTCAGCACTACGTAAGACAAGCTACACTTGAACGCTGCCAAACAAGGTATTGAACCTCTAACCTCGATTGCCGGTAAAGCGGAAAGTAAACAGCAGTACAGACATCTCATTCTCTAGCCCTTTTCACGTTAAGAGACTCGGAGCATTAAGCGCTAGGGGATCTGTACAAACCTCTTAGGGACGACTTTCCACACTACTTCATTAAGAGGTATCGAGCTGATGGCTAATCCCTTTTCCGTAACCTTAGTAACTATTAAGGAATCCTTATAGGCTATTGCAGCTATGACGTTTAAGTTAGATGCGTAGAGCTTGCCGTCTTTCCACATGTACAGCTTGCTGTTCCATACAATAAAGAACCTTCCATTGTAGTAGCTCAAATACACGAGCTTGTATGGGTTCAGAACTCCGATTGTTCCTTCGTCAATGACGTTACCATTTTTCACCACGTAGTACTTCCCGTAACTGTCAAGCACTAGGACGAGGAACTCTCGTCTAGTGCCAGATAGTAACGCTGGCGCATCAACGTCTAACGTCTTGTTCCCCCACCTCACATGGAAAGTGGAGTTGCAAACCAGCGACATAGCATAAGTGCCTATGGAGCTGTAAACTCCACATCCTTTGTAAAGCGGATTTAGCTTTGTATCTAATAGTTCGCCGTAAATTACATAGTTTTTAGCATCTCGGTATATCTCCATGACTGAGAAAGATCCGTTACAACTTGTTACTGGGTAAGGGAGCAATACCTTGAACTTCCCTTGCGAGAAGGAAATCAAAGAACCGGAAGTCCCGATAACTATTGTCCCGTTTATCCTACCGACGCAGAGCGGGACACAATTTAGTGAACCACAGTACTTCATGTAGCTATATCTCGTCGTTGCACCGCTAGTTAAGTTGATGAGGAAGAGTTCTGGACCATTTGCCACGTACAACATTCCTTTATCTATAAAAAGAGTACTTATTATGAGGTAGGGCAAGTACACGTGTAACAACGCATTTACCAATAGGTTAAGTTGAAAAGGATCCTTTTTTATCCTTTGACTACTCCTATTGGCCTCATCCTAGCTACCAGCTTGCTTATGCCGACTTCATGAACTACCCTAACCACCTTGTCCACGTCCTTGTAGGCTCCGGGAGCCTCCTCCGCTATTACTCTGGCTTGGGCTGCCTTGATCACTATTCCTTGTTGTGCCAGCTGCTGTACAACTTGGCTGGGCCTATAGGTCCTTATTGCAGCAGCTCTGCTCAGCCACCTACCAGCTCCGTGGCAAGTGCTGTACCAAACCCTAGCTCCAGTGGGAACTCCCACCAAGATGTAGCTGGCAGTTCCCATGGATCCCGGTATCAATACGGGTTGGCCTATGCTCTGGTAATCTTGAGGTATCTCTGGGTGGCCGGGCGGGAATGCTCTAGTGGCTCCCTTTCTGTGGACTATCAAGGTCTTCCTCTTGCCGTCTACGTCGTGCTCCTCTATCTTTGCTATGTTGTGGGCTACGTCGTATATGATGTGCATGTCCAAGTCTTCTGGATCAGTCTTGAACACGTTCTTGAAGCTCTCCCTGGTCCAGTGAGTTATTAGCTGTCTATTGGTCCAAGCGTAATTTGCCGCAGCGCTCATGGCTTTGAAGTAGTCTTGGGCCTCTGGAGTGTTCCAAGGTACGGAGGCGAGCTCTCTGTCCGGCACCTTTATGCCGTATTTCCTCATTGCTCTCTCCATCCTTATCAAGTAGTCGCTGGCCACTTGGTGACCCAAACCTCTGGAACCGGTATGTACCATTACTAGTACTTGACCCTCGTGAGTTATTCCCATAACCTTGGCCTTTTCTGGATCATAGATCTTGTCCACCACTTGTATCTCGAGGAAGTGGTTGCCGCTTCCCAAGGTTCCTAGCTGAGGGGCTCCCCTTTGCTTGGCCCTAGTGCTCACCTTGCTCGCGTCGGCCGTCTTCATCCTTCCATGCTCCTCTATGTGCTCCGGGTCCTCGTTCCAGCCGTAGCCCCTTTCCACAGCCCAGTAAACGCCTTCCTCCAATACTCTGTCCAGCTCGCTTATGCTTAGCCTAACCTTTCCAGTGCTTCCCAAGCCAGAGGGTACATTCCTAAATAGCTCGTTTACCAGCTCCTTCAGCTTGGGCCTAACGTCCTTTTCTTCTAAGTTGGTCCTCAAAACCCTAACTCCACAGTTTATGTCATAACCAACTCCTCCGGGAGATATTACTCCTCCTTCCTCCGGATCGGTGGCAGCTACTCCACCTATTGGAAAGCCGTAGCCTTGGTGACCGTCGGGCATTACGTAAGAAGCCCTCTGAATGCCGGGTAGACAAGCTACGTTGGACGCTTGGTCTAAGGTCCTATCGCTCTTCATTTTCTCTAGCAAGTATTCGTCAGCAAATATTATTGCTGGAACCTTCATACACGGCTTAACGCCTTTTTCTATCATCCATTCATACTTACCGACCTTCTTGAGGGGTATGTTTGCTGGCATGATCGTC
>JALWJF010000061.1 GCA_027081755.1 Desulfurococcales archaeon
GCCCACGCCTTTGTTAGTGCAACTAACGTTTCTATTATAAAGAAGAAACTCCTCTTAGGTGGTGGTGCAACGTTAAACGAGATAGATCTTGGTATACATGAACACTCGAAATAGCCCTTCTTCCTGGTACAGTAAAGAACATCGCAACTAAATTTTAAATACCAAGATGAAGATGGGCATTCTTTCTTTAATACTGCTCTAACGTAATCAGAAGACTTAAGTGAGGCTAACGCAATGAACGATCCTTCCTTTAGAATAACTTCTTGGAGTTTGCTGTCATATAACTTAAATATGAAATATTTGTCTTTTGGAACTAGACCCAAAGCTCCAGCGTAGTTCTTAGTACATACTATAAATTCGTTGTATGTTTTATGTACAACTCTCATTAAAAGCTCCTTATCGCCTCTCATGGGGGTTGCCGTAGTTGCATGAGACTAGTTATGCATTAATGATTGTTGATACTGTTATGGAGGCACTGAAAGAAAAAAATCTTGAAGATGTAAAGGTAAAGAAAATAATACTTCGTGTGGGGGAACTGAGTTTGATCGATCCAATAGCCTTGCAAAATGCATTTGATGCGTTGACGGCAGACATACCTGTGCTCTCGGGAGCGAAATTAGAAATAGAAATAGTTTCGGCTAAGATCAGATGCAATAAATGCGGAAAGATTTGGAACTTTAAGGAGCTCTATCCAGAACTAAAAGAGAACATACCTATAATTCACCTATACCCTCATATAGTAGCAGATCTACTCAAATGTCCTAAATGTGGTTCGACCGATGTTGAAATAGTACAAGGTGATGAGTTCCAAGTGGTAGGTTTTGAAATAGAATGATAACAGCACTTAATTTTAACACAATTACTCTTACTAAGTGAGGGTAGTAGATAGGTATTATAGTTCAAACTATAGTTCTAAAAAGGCGTAGACGTCATGACGTCTTTGGGTAACTGAGATTGGCAACGATAGAATTCAGACTCAGACCTTCAATGACGGAGCAAGAGGAGATGGAAGTTGAGATATCCGGAAAGAAAATTAAGATAGGGGGGCCACTACCAAAGCTTAAAGAAGGAGAAAAATTCTTAAAGTATACGAACAGCTTATGTCCTCAATGCTACCGCCTCCTTCCAGCAATAGTCTTCGAACGAGATGGAAAGATTTACATAAGGAGGGTCTGTCCAGAGCACGGCGAAATAGAGGAGATATATTTCGGTGATGCGGACCTCTACCACAAGTTTGAAAAATGGGAGAGAGATGGAAAAGGGACAACTTCCTATGTTGATCTTAGAGCTCCTTGTCCGTTCAATTGTGGTCTATGTCCTATGCACAAGAGCCACACGGCCTTAGTCAATATGGTCGTCACCAATCGTTGTGATCTAACTTGTTGGTATTGTTTCTTCTATGCCGATAAGGCTGGATACGTATATGAGCCTACTATTGATCAGATAGAGTTTATGATAAAACAAGTAATGAAGCAAGGCGTTCCAGTTGCCGTCCAGTTAACTGGCGGAGAACCTACGATAAGGGAAGACTTACCGTTGATAGTTAAACGTCTAAGGGAGCTAGGGGTTAGACACATACAGCTAAACACCCATGGTATTAAGTTTGCTCAGCTTTACTTAGAAAATCCAGAGAAAGCTGCTGAATATGTAAGACAACTGAGGTGGATTGACGGTAAGGTAGGTGGACGAGTCGGTGTAAACACCGTTTACATGTCATTCGATGGTGTAACGCCTCAAACTAATCCCAAGAACCATTGGGAAGTGCCCTATACCTTTGCGGCCTTTCGTCTAGGAGGTATGACATCAGTAGTCTTAGTACCAACTGTCATAAAGAATTGGAATTTGCATGAAGTAGGTGATATAATAAAGTTTGCGGCTTATAATATAGACATAGTTAGAGGTGTAAACTTCCAACCCGTCTCCCTAACAGGATTAATGCCTCGTAGAGAGAGGAACAAGGCTAGGGTAACTATACCGGATTTGATAAATGCTATTGAGGAACAAACAGATGGACAAATAGCTAAGGAGCATTGGTATCCAGTTCCTGTAACAGTCGCATTCTCTAGATTTATAGAGAATATGGGTATCGATTCACCTCATTTTGAAATGACTAACCATCCCATGTGCGGTGCTGCCACTTATGTCTATGTCGAGAGAAAAGGCAAAGATCTCAAATTCATACCATTGCCAAGCTTCGTGGACGTTGACGGATTAGCGGAGTATTTGGAGGAGAAGAGTTTAGAATTACAAGGCGGAGGCAAGCTAACAAAGGCAAAGGTCGCTCTCAAAGTAATATATAACTTAAGGAAGTTCATTGATCAGAGCAAAACTCCAGAAGGTTTCGACTTCTGGAAACTGCTCTACAATGTGTTAATAAAGAGGAATTACGAAGCTCTAGGAGAACTACACTATAAGCTCCTTTACTTGGGTACAATGCACTTCATGGACCTATATAACTATGATGTTCAAAGGGTTATGAGATGTAACATCCACTATACCAGCCCTGACGGAAGGGTGATACCGTTCTGCACTTACAACGTCTTAAATGATCTGTACAGAGACTACATAATTAAGAAGTATAGTATGAGCTTGGAAGAAGCGGAGAAGAGGATAGGTCCAAATGCGTTTAGGAAGTATATAAGGAATGTGAAAGTGCTAGAGAGCGGTGAAGAATATAAGAAGACTTATGAACCTTTCATGGATAAAATAAAAGCGTCTAAGGCATCATCCTAAAGATTCTTTTCAGCTCCTCCTCCTTTATGTAATATTTGTTACCTACCTTTCTGAACTTTAAACCTTCAAATGGGTTGATGGGTGGCTTCGGCAAGCCCGGAACTTCTTTCCCAAGATACTTCCATTTAATTTTCCCATGTTCTTTAATAACTTTGTAGAAGTATCTCCCAACATATACATATTTTTTGCCGTTTCTATAGACGTAATGAAAGGGTTTCAGTACTATTCCTTTTGGTAGCTTTGAATTGTACTCATAAATGCTCTTAAGGTACTCTTCAAAGAGCTTTTTAAACTCTTCTTCGTTCAGTTCTACCTCCACGAAAGACCCAGTAAGTTTTCAGTTAAGCAAAAGACTAACGACCTTATTTGCCAAGTAGTATTGATGTATTGACGAGTGCCATGGACGAGTGGGATACTATAAGGGAGAGAATGGTGAAGTTGCTAAGTGAAACGAAGACCCCCCTTAGTGCTAAGGAGATTGCTTTTGAACTCGGAATAGAAGATGAGCGTATGGTCTACGAAGAGTTGAAACACGTTATGAAAAGCATAAAGAGAACCGGTAAAAGACTTTACGTTCAGCCAGCTTACTGCAAGAAATGCGGGTTTGTGTTTAAGCAAAACTTATTCAGAAAACCTAGTAGATGCCCGCGTTGTAAGAGTCAGTGGATAGAACCACCGAGATACATAATAAGGTGATATCATGATAAGAGAGTTAATAGCATCATCGCTGTTCCTTACAACAATACTAATACTCATTATAACCAAAGAGGAAAAAAGGGCATATGTTGCTTTATTCTCTGCAATTTTAGCTATAATTTTGGGTTTAGTTAAACCGAGTCACATCATCGAATATTTGAACTTGGATGTGTTGGGATTAATTGCCGGTGCGAGCATAATATCAGCCTACTTGATTGAGTCGGGAGTAACGTCATGGGCAGCGTCTAAGGCGCTGAACGCCAGCAAGGGTGATCTAAGAAAGCTATCGTTATACCTTGGAATGCTCTCCGGAATAATATCACTTTTTATAGAAAATGTCACTACTTTAATAATGCTTGCACCGATAGCGTTCGAGATAGCTAGAAGTTTCGAACTCGACGCTGTTCCCTTACTCTTGATAATAGCGTTTGCATCAAATTTGGGTGGAGCTGCCCTATTGGTGGGAGATCCACAGAGCGCACTTGCCGCTGGGTACTTCAACCTAGATTTCATAGACTTCATATTTCATGACGGTAAGCCTTCAATATTTTGGATGGTGTTAGCAGCACTCATAGTCTCAACATTTTCATTTGCATACGTATTCATAAAGGGCAAGATTAAGGTAGAAGAAGAAGTGTTGGGCGGGATTAGGGATAGCGCATTGGCAAAGGTTACACTTATAGCATTAGGAATAAAGATATTCTTACTTTCAATTAGAAAAATGATAGGCATTGGTCTATCACTTCCAGCAATAATTGGTGCATCTATTATATTGGCATTCCAAATAATTAGAAAGAGAAAAGCTGAGGACATAAGATTTGCGTTGAAGAGTGTGGATTGGAAGCTCCTACTGTTCTTAGGAAGTCTGTTTGTGCTGGTGGGCTCTCTCCAAGACACGGGTGTGATGAATCTTGTGGCCGTGATATTTGAGAAGTTCGTCTCGTGCAACTTTTACCAGCTAACGGCGACCCTAATAGTACTTTCGGTGTTGATTTCAGGAATAATGGATAACATTCCCTATCTTCTAGCAATGTTCTCGGTCATAGAGTATTT
>JALWJF010000062.1:0-40166 GCA_027081755.1 Desulfurococcales archaeon
CCTATTGGGTATCACAGACGACCTCTGAGCCCCTAGCACCTTTTCTTACTCTACATACATACTCGGCGACGTCAAGTACTTCCTGGTCATGAGTTACTACTATTAGTTGATGTAGTGCCGGGCCTACGGCCTTCAGCAATATTTCTTTTAACCTTCGCTTTCTCTCCTCATCCAAGTTTACAGTAGGTTCGTCCAAGACCAATACTGATACCTTACCTCTTGATAACATCTTCACTAGGGCGAGCTTCATCGCTAAAGAAACTCCGACTTTCTCTCCGCCACTCAAGGTCTCAACCTTTAGCTCTCTACCAGAGTCGCCTATTGCCTCAATAACCCAACCTTCACTCCTCCCTCTCTTCTCTTCGACTATTTTAATTGAGCTTATACTGAGATCAAAGTTCTGCAGAAGCTTATTGGCTTCGACTTCCCATACTCTTCTAAAGTTTTCACTTATAGTGTTGTATATCGATGGAATTTTTGCTTTAAAGTCTTTTAGAAAGTCAATGAAGTTTCTTATTTCTTCATACTCTTTGGCACTCTCTTCAAGTTCCTTGAGCTCCTTCATTCTCTCTTCGATGTTGTTATCGACTTCCTTAAGCATACCTTCGTATCTCTTCAATTTCTCGAAAATGCTGTCCTTTTCTTGCTTCTTATTTTCATATTCCTCTTTAACTTTGGCGTACTCAGTTTCATTGAAGTTCAACTCATCTAGGTCCTTCAATATTTTATTTATCTCCTCTTCGAGGTTATCTTTGATACCCTTTAGATGATTCTTCTCATTTAGCTTCTTTTGGATTTCTTCCCTTAGTTCCTCCAATTGGGCTTTTCTCTTCTCCAATTCATTTAGCTTCTCTAATTCTTTTTTATATGTATCCAAAGCTTCGTCTATAGCGTCATCGCTCAAGTTGAACTGCTTAAGTAGTTCATTAAGTGCCCTTCTCTTTTCTGTCAACATCGCTTGTATTTCTTTTTTCTCTTTGAGCTGTTGTCTTATTCTTTCTAATTTTTCATTGAGTTTGGACTCTGTTGATTTAAGCGAGTCATATTTTTCTTCAAATTGTTTGATGTCGTTTTTGTACTTTTTAATTTCATTTTCTAGCTTTTCCACGTCTCGCTTCAATTCTTCAACATCCTTGTAGCCTAGGCTGTCTAGTATAGCCTCGACCTTATTATACGTCTGCTTTAAATCGTCTAACCTTTTCTTGTATCTTTCTAACTCTAATCGGACATTACTTAACTCTTTCTCTATGTCATCATATCTCTTCTTGAGCTCCTCCTTTTCCTTTAGCTTTCTCTCAATTAGTTCTCTCCTCTTTAGCTCATTAAGGGGTGCACCACATACGGGACATTTGCCCTTGCTGTTCTTCAAGGCCCCTAAGCTATCATCAATCAAGGACAACTTGCTTTCCAATTCGGCTTTCAGAGTTCGAAGTTCGTCTTTTTTTGATTCCAATTTGTCGAGGATCTCATCTAGAGACATAATTTCGGCTATAATCTCTTCCATGGATTTTCCATTAAGTAATGCCTTTACCCTCTTCAAATTTTCCTTTTTGGTTTCAAGTTCCTTAGATATATGCTTACACCTCTCCTTTATCTTACTGAGGTTCATTGCTAATTGCTCTTTCTCCTTCCTTATCTCATCTATCTTACTTACAATAGTTCTTTCATCATCGTCAGTTACTTTGATCTTCATAAGTTTCATTTTCATTTCCTCTATCTCGTTTCTTAGTTTTGACGCCCTTCTCAGTTGTTCAACAATGTATTCATTGACTTGCTTATTCTTTAATCTTTTTTCCATGTTCTTTAATTCTTCTACTATTGCATTCAAATCTTCTTCGTTAACCTTAAGCTGTTCGAACCTCTCGTTTATCTCACGTAGTTTCTCTTTCTTTATACGTAATTCTTCGTTCAATCTTCTATACTTTTCATAGGCGCTCCTCATCTCATCGATCTTATTACTTAGCTCTGTGAGTTCTTTTTCCATCTTATCTAGTTTGGCATTTAATTCACTTACCTTCTTATGTAGATCTCTTCTCTTCTTCCTTAGCTCGGTTATTTTTTCTTTTTGTTTCCTATACATCTTTGCTTTAAATTCGAGCTTGGACGCCTTAATTTCATAGTTTTTAATCACTTCATTAAGTTTGTTCGTTATATTATCCCTTTTACCAATCCCTATTATTTCTATCACTCTATCCCTCAGCTCAGAGGGACCTAACTCTATCAGTTCTGTCAGTCTCCCTTGAGGAACGAACATCGATTCTATTGCAGCATTAACGCTTTCAAATCCTAGAATTCTTGCTATTTCCTTATTAACGCTGGATGTACCATGAGCTATTCTTCTCCTGTTGTTAAGATCGTATAAGTAGGCTTCGCTTGCCCTGCCTTTACCAAATCTTCTCTCTACCATGTACTTTCTAGAGCCAATTTCGAAATAGAGTTTGACTTCTGTAAAAGTAGAGCCTTTGCGGATGAGTTCTGATTGCTTTACTCCCTTTCGGCTCGCAGGTTTGGATGAGAGGGCATATGCTATAGCGTCTATGAGACTAGTTTTCCCGGCACCGTTTTCTCCGTGTAAAATTATGAAGCCGGAGGGTATCTCCACGGTGGCATTTGAATAAGAGAGGAAGTTCTTAAGTTCCACTCTGTTAATTTTGAATGACATCTTACGTCACCCGTTGGCGCCGGGGGCGGGATTCGAACCCGCGCGGGGGAGGACCCCCAGTGGGTCTCAAGCCCACCCCCTTAGGCCGCTCGGGCACCCCGGCGGTAGTGCCAACTCAAAGTATAGTTAATAAATGCTACAGTTCGAGTTCCGGTATGAGAGGTGCAAATTCGAAAGCTGTTCTCTTACTTATCTTAACTATTGGCGGTGGTAGGAGCTTGTGTTGGTTCTTCTTCATTAGCTCGATCACTCTCCTTACCGCTTCTTCTGGAACACCATATTTCTCAATAACTTCTCTTGGTTTAAGTCCTTCATCAACAATTCCGTAAAGTATCTTATCCGCTATCTCATACTTTATTCCTAGCTCATCCTCTGCTAGTTGACCAGACCACAACCTGGGGCTTGAAGGTTTGAGTGCTATTCTTTCTGGTATTCCCATATGCAAAGCTAGCTTTCTGACCCAGGTTTTGTATAAATCCCCTATAGGTAGAACGTCAACCGCACCATCACCATACTTAGTAAAGTAACCTAACAAGAGTTCACTTTTGTCACCAGTACCTATGACTAAGCCGTCCTCGTGAGCAAGCGCATACAATATAGTCATTCTTATTCTTGCCATGGTGTTTCCTCTAACGACTTTGTCCATATTCCCCAATGCTTCCTTGAAGCTTTTCAATATCTTATTGATATTTATTATTTTCCAGTCAGTGACGCCAAACTTTTGGATCACTTCTTTAGCATCTTCAATATCTTCTGGTGGCGTCGTTTGTGAAGGCATTATCACTGCTCTCACATCTTTCGCTCCAAAAGCCTTCACGGAAAGAGCTAAGACCGTGGCAGAGTCTACTCCACCACTAACGCCAATCACAGCCTTCCTTCCAGTCTTATCCTTAAGGTCTCTCAGAAAGTTAACTATCCTCTCTTCTACTTCACTCCAGTTTAGGACTGGGAGCTCCATGCCAAATCCCGATAAAGGTAACGCTAACCAACAGTAAAAGTTCATTTCCAGCGTGCAAGTCTGTACTCAAGCAGCATCTTTTCTATATCTTCTACGTTCACTTCTCCCTTAACTAGCTCTTCCCTTAATTTTTCCCATTCATCAAATACATCGTTTCCAACCGTTACTATTTTAGTCAATTTCCTCACATCATTTCTCTTTAAAATAGGGATACCGATTTCTGTGAGACGCTTTTCAGCTTTTTTAGTGATATTTCCAACAATCAGCACAACATTATTACTTTTTATAGCATTTATGAAATCGTCATTTATGTCTTTAACATCTTCAGCATATATGATTCTTAATGATTTCTCGGAGACTGCCTCTGGGTATTGAGTAGTGAAAGTTAACGTTTTGATGTAAATACCAGGTACGCGCTCGCCTTTGTTTACATTTATTATTTCCTCTTCACTAATCTTCAGTTTCTCTTCCTTGATCTGAAGTTCTTTCCTTAGATTTTCTACTTCTAGGCTCATTGATCTGAGAGTCTCTTTTAAGGTATTTATCTTAGCTTCAATGGCCTTATCTATGTCTTTCTTTAGCAAGTTTATTTCTAATTCTTTCTTCTTTAACTCTTCTTCTAATTCATTCAATTTCAGTTTTAACCAAACATTCTCAGCTTCAAGTTGGGCTAAACGTAGGTCTCTCTTAAATGAAGAAGTAGGTTTAGAGCGCATTGGAACTCTTTCGACCTTCTCTACCTTTTCCTCTTCAATTGCTTTGGATAACTCCTCTTCGACTGCTTCTGCAAGACTCTTCCCATTTAGTACCTCTACCTTTATTTTGTCTCTATTTATCTCTATGCCTATCTTGTCTAAATATGCATCAACTTTCTTTAGTTTTTCATGAACTTCTATCCAAGCCTTATAGGCTGCCGCAATTGCATCTCTTTGATGGGAATCCTTTATTTGAACACCTTGTTCTTTTAACATACCTTCTATTCTCTCTTTTTCAGAGACTGATAGCGATGAGCGAGGAATATACAGCTGAGCTTTCAATACACTAGCCAGCTTTTTGGCAGAATGAGGAGGCGGATTGGTGTCTACTGCAACGATTATTGGGGTACCAAACTTTCTTATTAGTGAGACAATGTCTCCTCTGTCAACATTTTGAAGGGTAGTAGTTATTAAGACATTACCTTCTAGATCAATTATGGCCAAACCCGTATTTATACCTGGATCAAAACCTACGATTAGATACTTTCCTTCAGTTTTATCCTCGTCTTCGAATGTTATATGCCTAGTTATTACTGGTCTGATCTTAACCTTTACTGAAGAAGTAGAGATTGGCTTTATCTTACCTTCCAAATTTTTACGTGATGTGTAGACCGTAAAAACTGCGCTCTCTATAGATCCGTCACTTTTTCTGGTTACTAAGTCGTAATCAAAGCCCTCTTCGTCTAATATTTTCTTTATCTCTCTTACTGTTTCCATTACAGCATTCTTTGTCGCTCTCTTGAACCTATTCATACTGCTCCCGCCAGCTCTTGGCGTCCTTCCCTTTGTAACCACGATCTTGGTCTTTTCCTCGTATGCCTTCAGCTTCGTTCCAACGCCTTTGAGTGCTAAGACACCTAGTATGTAGGCAGTTTCTAGCGGATCAAGTTTCCCACTTACTTTTATATCAAACTTTTTGGCCAAGTCCTTTATATCAATAAACATACCGTTTACTCTAGTAACTTGTACTACACTAGTCTCTGGAGGAAATAAATTGAGTACCTTTAATAGTTCCCTCTTGTCCCTGCCTAGTTCCATTATATTGTCTACTGCTAGTATCTTCGGTCTCTTCTCCCAGAGCAATCGGAGTAATTTCGTAAAGCTTACGACTTTCTGAAGAAGTACCCTACCCTCACAATCGAGAATAACCAAGGCGTACTCGCCCTTAGTGCCCGGAGCTTTCCCGGGTATCACATCTATCGCTGCTACCGGACACTCCAAGCCTTGTGAGTACCTCTTCAATTTCTATTGGCACACCATATACTTTCTTAAAAAATCTTACTACATATTCGATGTCTCTTCTCAGTAGCTGTAGTGCTGAAGGATGCTCCTTTTCAACATATTGGGGCCAATCTATAACATATGCTTCACTAGTTTCCGGTATTACTATTATGTTATATTCGCTTAAATCGCCGTGTACTATACCAACTTCTTTATATGCTATCTCCACTGTTTCAAGAACGTCTATTAGTGCTTTTACTGGGTCTTTTATATCTGGTTTTCTGTAAAGTTCAACAGCACCTTCAATAAGCTTTGTAACAACTACATGTCTGGACTTAGCTACTGGTTCCGGTACTTTCGCCCCTCTAGGGAAAAGTTCCTTGAGTGCTGTAAACTCTCTAGCAGCAGAGAGCCTCGATTGTAAGAGCCAGTTTTCCTCTTCTTTATAGGTTCTGTGTCTAACTATGTGTCGAAAACTCTGTCTTCCAACCCTATGGAACTTAACAGCCAGTTTCACTCCACCAGGGCCTATGCCTAGGTATACGTCGCTCTCCTTACCAACACCTATCTTTTCTCCTAGAGCTACTAAGATTCCTCTTCTCATGAGACTGTGGACTGCCAGTACATCATATGCCAAAATGGTCAGCCTATAGCCTAGCACACTTGTTGACATCCTACGAATGAGCTTTAGCTTGTTTAGATGGTATAGACTCCTCTCTAGGCGATGTAACGGTAGCTTAGTATCCCGTTCGATTAGCTCTATAGGTACGAATTCGTGTGTCTTTAACCTCTTCTCTATTGCATATAGAACCTTAAAGTCGTCAGGGTGTAGCTGAGTTAGTGCTTCTTTTACGTTCAACTTTCTCTCTCCTCTTCGAGAACTTCAAAGAATTCTTGTACATTGTCTACTACCTCAACTGGGCTCTCTTCGAGCTCTTTAGGTACTTCCTTAAATCCTACCGCTATACTCCTTCTGTTTATCAACTTACTCAGTGCACCAAACCAATTGAGATCGTCTTTCCTTCCATGTGGAACTAGCGCCGTGAATTCCTTGTTGCCATATACCCCTCCCACGCTGACTTTACCTTTAGCTACGTGTATAGATTTAGTTTCAGTGAGTATCTTTGCTTCCATGGGGGTATGAGGTGGAACCTTTAGTTCATCTCCCTTGAATTCAGCTAAATCTACTGATCTCAATATATCTTCGCCGAAGAGTTCTGCTAATTTTATAGCAATGTCCACATGTACTCTACTCCGCCCTCTTTCATATTCATAGACAGACTTGCGGCTTACGCCTATTGTCTCAGCGACTGCTCCTATACTAAGCCTATTCTCAAGTCGTTTTCTCCTTAGTATCTGTCCATCTATTTCAACAACGAACATCGACCTAAGCTTTCTTATATAGACCTCATTCCCCTCTAGGAGCTGCCTAGCAGTTTCTGGTGTAACTACTGCTGCGTTATATCTTTCATACACGACATCATCAAGTAGTTTTTCACCGCCCATTCTTTTAGCCACTACCAAAAGCTTTGCACCTATACTCTTGGCTAATGAACTTCCTATTCCTATTCTTCGCTTGGTGGCTTTGTTAGCATTTTCAGTACATATCATCACGAATACATCGTCTTTGCCTCTAACAACCATATCACTCGCTTCGCCATTTTCCAAATATTCATATTTTTCGCATATCTCCTTACAATACTCCTTCGTAACCATCACCCCCTATAATATCTTCGACCCTCACATCAAACAATATAAATATTAGGGAAGAGTATCTCATAATTAACTTCTCTAAAGCTAAGAAGTTGAGTTTTTCTAGTGAATCTAAGCCCAAAGCGTACCTTACCGCTCTCTCTTCCCACTCACTCCCAAGAACTTTAAGGAGTTCTGTTGAGGGGTTATAAGCTAATGTTATAGGCACTCGAACTATCCACCTCATCCAAGAAGGTAGCTTCTCGGAGAAGTCCTTGAGTTCGTCTGCATCCATTAGATGTTTTGTATTATCTTTAAGCATTATCTCCCTCTTACCATCTAAGGCTACTTTGAGAGTGACCGTTTCCTTAGGTACGCTTTGGTTTATGCTATATATATCATTAAAGACTAGCTTCGTTAGTCTTTTTTGTCCTTTGTCCATACTCCCAATCTTCACCTCCAATTTTTACTAAAAGTTTTATTTTTACAGCTCTTCACCTTCAAATTCCTTCTCAATATCACTGAGGTCGAGTTCTATAACCTCACCTTCTTCTCTGTCTTCCTTAGGTTTTTGGCTACCTTTTAACTTCTTTTTCTTATTCTTAGTCTCGACCTCTACTTCATCACCACCCACTTTTATCTTGCTTATAACCGCTCTCCACTTGTGTCCGCAGTTCGGGCATTCAAAAGAACCCATTATAGTTATCGTTATCCTACCGTGTGAGTCTGGCATAGGTGAAACTAATTGCCATGTTTTCTTTGGTTCAGCTACTCTAGTTCCGCACTCTGGGCACACGTAGGGATCCTTCTTTTTCGACCTTGCCACAGCTCTTCGCCACTCTTTCGAGATCAACGACGGATTAATACTCGACTGTTGCCCAGCTGAGGTAAGATACATATTAGGTCTAAGACAAAGAAACGTACCATAGGGTATGAAATCATGGACTTTGGAGAAAAAGTCAAGAGAGTTGTTGAAGATTTCAACAAGAGATTTGCAGCTGAGTGTGAAGTATTGAAAGCAGATGAACATGAGATAATAATTCACTTTAAAGGTCACATATGCTTCACATGTGGTACATACGACTACTTTGAAGATTTGGCTTATGACCTAAGCGATGCACTCGGTAAGAAGTATATACTTGCAGAATACGAGCAATTAGAAGACGGTACGTACATCGTAAAGTACAAACCAGAGGAGGAGGTTGATAGCATAAAACGTGAAATAACTGTAATGCTCTATGACAAAGTGGAAAAAATCAGAATAGAGATTCCAACAAAGAGGAGTGAGAGTTTTGGGACAGAGTCCTCGAATTAAAGATGTAATAGTTTCTACGCTAATGCTCACACCCAGCGGTGCTTTCAGCCCAGGTTTGTTGAGCGCCGCGGCTGTAGCCTCTGGGACGGCATTGGGTCCCCTAGGAGGAGTACTAGTAAGCGCTGGCCACGTAGCTTTCGAACTGCCGTATCTTGTACTTCTAAGTGTCTTGCTCTCAAGCATACGCAAAGTCCTTCTAAGGTTCAAAAAAGTACTTTCAATCATCGTACTAGCATTCGCCACTTTCTTCGCTTATGGTCTATTAAGTGGAGGAAGTATGCCTAAGGTTACCATATCTGATGCCTTCTTAGCCGGTCTAGTATTTACTGCATCCAACGTCTATTTCTTGCTGTGGTGGGTCACGGTAGGCTTGCCACTTGTAGAAATTGGCAGCGTTTCTCGGAAACATTTCTTAGTAATGTACGCATCGCATGCATGGATGGACTTCCTCTGGCTAACGCTATTAGCTGCTGCAGGTCAGCTACTATTCTCAATAGCATTGAGTAAAGTGTTTAACATAGCACTAGCTAGCTTGATGATGTTATTCGCTATAGATATAGTGCTAAAAAGCTTCATAAACAGAGGAATCTTACCGTAGGGGATGAAGATAGCTAGATTGTCTGAACAGTGATGACGGTTTCGGGTCAAGACCCGAAAAGTTCACCGTATTCGTAAAGCTTAAGCCTTTTGAGATCCAAGCATCCATATCTCCTATACATGTATTCGAAGGACTTGCTCAGTTCCTCTGCCAAGTATGAGTTCAAGACTAAGGGAACGTTTAGGTCAACGGCTGTCCTTCGCACAAGGTAATCCACTTTCTCGTCGCTTCCTGACGTCATTACAAACCCTATCTCTCCATTCACTAACATCTCTCTAACCCTTGACACATTGACTCTTTCAAAGCCTTCTAGGGGTCTCTCGTCCAACGTTACAACTTCGAAGCCCATTTCACTCATTCTTCTTGCCGCCGACTTCATTTTGTTAATATCGTCTTCGTAGTGCTCTAACGTATAGGCCAATACCTTCTTATTAGGTTTAGGTAAATTATTAGGAACTGCCGAGAGCCACGATAACAGCAATGCCTCTTCATATTTCTTCATGAAGGATGCTACTTCTCCTGTGGACCTCATTTCTGCCCCTAAATCAGGATAAGCACCCTTCAATTGAGCCCAACTGAACTGTGGACTCTTTACACCGTAAGTTCTAGCGGACGGAACGTAAATTTCCTTGTCTATACCCAAGCTTCCACTTAAGACGACCTTCGCTGCCAGCCTCATTAGATTTATATTCCTAGACTTGCTAGAGAATGGCATACTTCTGCTCGCTCTTAAGTTAGTTTCTATAACGTAAACATCATTACCGCTTACTATGAATTGTACGTTGAAGGGACCTCTTATTTCTAGTTCTCTTGCTATCCGATAGGCAATATCCAATATTTTCTTTTCAATACTTTCTGAGAACATAAATGGTGTGACCATAGTTGAATCACCGGAGTGAACGCCAGCAGGTTCAATGTGGCTAAGAGTTATCGCGATCACATGTTTAGAGTCAGAAACCGCATCTATCTCTGCCTCTCGAGCACCTACAATGAATTCTGAGATCACTACTGGATATTCCTCACTAACTTCGGCAGCCTTGACTAAGAATTCCTCTAACTCTTCCCAATTCCAGACCACTTTCATCCCAGCGCCACTTAGAACATAACTGGGTCTCACAATGACTGGGAAGCCGACCTCATCGATGAATATCTTTATTTCCCTCATGTTCTTTGCTGATATCCATTTGGGTTGCTTTATCCCTAACCTGTCCAATAGTTCTGAAAATTTCTCTCTGTTCTCGGCTATATCAACGCTCCTTCCAGAGGTCCCTAATATAGGAATGCCTAGAGATTCTAATTTCTTGTATAGACGGTTGGCTATCTGACCTCCAGCAAAAGCTATTACGCCCCACGGTCTCTCCCTTTTCGCTATCTTGTATACGGTTTCCAGTGTTAGCTCTTCAAAATAGAGCTTATCGCTTTCGTCCCAATCTGTGGATACAGTTTCGGGGTTATAGTTATGGATTATCACTTCTTCGGAATCATGCTCTTTAAGAGAATGGGCTAAGGTAACCGTGGCCCAGTCGAACTCCACCGAGACTCCTATCCTAAAGACTCCAGCACCTAACACTATCGTCTTCATATGTTTTTTCTCAAAGCTTATATCATCTTCTTCAGCATCATGGGTTGTATAGAGATAGTTCGTCTTCGCAGGCCACTCTCCAGCTAAGGTGTCAATCCTCTTTACTCTAGGTAGAGTACCCTTTATTATGTCCTTACTCACTTCCTCATCGCTAAAGCCTAGTATCTTAGCATACTCATAGTCAAACTCACCTTTCTCTATATCCTTTTTCATATCAACAATTTCCTTTATCCAATAAACGAAATACTTATCCACACCATATACATCACTTACCTCATCGGGAGTGGCGCCCTCATACAAGGCCTTTGCCGCATACAAGGGCCAATATGGCTGCCTCTCCCTTAGGGCTTTCAATGCATCTTCCTTACTCAGCTTAGACAACTTTTTGAAATCAGTTAGTCCTTTATGACCTATGTCAAGCATCCTTATTGCCTTTTGCATGGCTTCGGCCACGTTCCTCCCTATAGCCATTACTTCTCCTACGCTCTTCATTTCGCTGTCAAGTCTCTTATCTACACGCTCGAATTTATCCAAGTCCCATCGAGGTACCTTTATTACTACATAGTCCAAACTTGGCTCGAAGCAAGCACAAGTTATACCGGTTACTTTGTTTAATATTTCCCATAATTTATAGCCTAAGGCTAGTTTTGCTGCTACATAAGCTAGGGGATAACCAGTAGCCTTACTGGCAAGAGCACTGCTCCTACTCATTCTAGGATTGGTCTCTATCACGTAGTATGTCTCACCATGAGGATCCAAAGCTAACTGAACGTTGCCTTCTCCTATCATGCCTATGGTTTCAGCCACCTTTATTGAAGCATCCCTTAATATCTGGTACTCTCTATTAGTCAACGTCTGACAAGGTGCTATTACTACTGAATCTCCCGTGTGAATGCCCATGGGATCTAGGTTCTCAAGGCACGCGACCGCTATGGAATTACCATAAGCATCTCTAACCACCTCAAACTCAATTTCCTTCCAATGGTGAAGATATTTCTCTACTAGTACTTTTCCAACATCGCTCTGTGCAAAGGCCCTAGTTAACCACTTTTCAAATTCCTCCTCATTCCACGCTATGAAGCTTCCCTTCCCACCCAACGTGAAAGCTATCCTGACTATTACTGGGAAACCTAACTTCTTAGCTGCCTCTAATGCCTCCTCTACACGTTTTGCTGGATAACTGGGTGGCATAGGTATTCCAGCTTCTTTCATCGTTTTTGAGAAGAGTGTTTTATCAGTCGCTTTTTCTATACCCTCTATAGGCGTACCTAATACTTTAATTCCATATTTCTTGAGCACACCTCTTTTCCACAGCTCCACTCCCAAGGTAAGGGCAGTTTGTCCGCCAAAACCAAACATCATTCCGTCAGGTCTTTCTTTTTCTATTATTTTCTCGAGCGTATCTATACGCAACGGTACGAAGTATAGTCTATCTGCCAACTCTTTAGTGGTTTGAACTGTGGCCACGTTTGGATTAACAAGAACGCTCTCTATACCATCTTCTCTTAGCGCTTTTAAGGCTTGACTTGTACTGTAATCGAACTCAGCTGCTTCGCCTATCTTTATTCCTCCAGAGCCAATAACCATCACTTTTTTCATGCTACCACCTTTGCGAACTGATCAAAGATCCACTTAATGTCATTAGGACCTGGTGAAGATTCAGGATGGAACTGAGTGCTTAGGATTGGCATTTCTTTCCCTTTGACACCTTCTAACGTGCCATCATCTGGATTGATGAACCAGGGTTCTAACAGTTCCTTATTTATGGTCTCTATATCGATGGCAAAACCGTGGTTCTCACTGACGATGTAGCATTTTTTGTCCTTAACTTCTCTAACGGGTTTGTTAACCCCCCTATGTCCATATTTCATTTTATAAACATCTGCGCCCAAGGTCATATTGAGCATTTGATGCCCTAAGCAAATAGCCATTATCGGTAACTTGTATTCCAAAACGGAGTTTATAAAATGATCGACTTTATACCTCTTCATTATTACCTTCGGGTTACCGGGTCCGTTAGCTAGTACTACACCCTTTGCTAGACTCAGATACTTATCTGCATTGTAACCACAAGGCACCCTCAGTACTTTGAAACCCCTCGAAACTAATTCCCTTACTATTCCATACTTTACGCCACAGTCCAGCAAAACTACTAATGGTCCCTCTCCGTGTTCCACGACATGCTTTGGTTTCACTTTGGAAACGTAGTCCACTTCATCATATCTTGGAGCATTTCTCAACATCTCAATTGCTTCATCCAAATCCTCACCATTATATAGGATTCCCATTTTCACTCCTTCTTCTCTTAACTTCTTAACTAACATCCTTGTATCAATGCCGTAAATTCCAGGAATTCCTTCTTCCTTCAGCCACTGATCTAAATCCTTTACCGAAGCCCAGTGATTGGGTTTAGTTAACCTTGCTATAACGAATGCTTCGACCTTGACTCCATCCGATTCGTAGTGTAGTGGTAGGCCCGACTTTGGATCTATTATATTAGGGTCAGGAACCCCATAATTACCGACCATAGGATGCGTCATAACAAGTATCTGACCCTTATAGGAAGGATCAGTTAGTGCTTCGGGATATCCATACATGGTGGTGGTAAATACGACCTCACCTACAGCATGCGTTTTTGCCCCAAACGAACATCCATCGAGTATTGTGCCGTCCTCCAGTATCAAATACGCTCGTTCACCCCTACACTTCAATGGAACCCAAGCTTTGGGAGCCCTTAGGGGGATTTATATAGGTAATTTGGAAGTACCTAAGCCTAATAGATTGTGGAGTCCTTAACCCATCTTCACCGATAATATAAAATCTTAACCCAGTGTGGTCTTGCGGTGAGTACGAAATGAAAGATATATATATAATATCGGCTGTGAGGACACCGATAGGTCGGTTCTTAGGCTCGTTCTCAAACGTTCCAGCACCAGAACTAGGTGCTACAGTAGCAAAAGAAGCGATTAAGAAGGCGGGTATAGAGCCCAAGGATATAGACTATTACTCCTTTGGCAATGTAATAGGTGCGGCTGTTGGTCAAAACCCTGCTAGGAGAATAGCGTTACTCGCCGGTATACCTTACGAGGTCGACGGTTTTACAATAAACATGGTGTGTTCTTCTGGCATGTCGAGCATAATAGACGCTATAAGAACGTTTAGAGCTGGTGACGCTAAGATAGCCCTAGTCGGCGGTACAGAAAATATGACTAGGGCTCCTCTCTGCTTACCCCATGAAGCGAGGACTGGGATAAAGCACTTGATTGGGAGAGATGCAAAGCTTATAGATACTATGGTCCTCGATGGTCTAACCGATGCTTGGAACTGGAGGCTGATGGGAGAAGAAGCTGACATGACCGCAAAGAAGTATGGAGCCAAGAGGGAAGAGTTGGATATGATAGCGTATGAAAGTCATATGAGGGCGGCTAAGGCAACGGATGAAGGGATCTTCGCGAAAGAAATTGTCCCAGTGGAAGTGAAGACTAGAAAAGGAACTGTAATTGTGGATAAGGACGAAGGAATAAGAAGGGACACATCACTGGAGAAGCTTGCTAGGTTACCACCAGCATTTACTCCAGACGGCGTTCACACAGCTGGCAATAGCTCTCAATTGAGCGATGGAGCAGCAGCGCTTATTTTAGCACCAGAGAACGTGGTAGAAGAATATGGTCTAAAGCCTATAGCTAGAATAATTGCATATGATATAGTAGGCCTAAAGCCAGAAGACTTCGTAGAGGCACCAGTACCCTCGATCAAGAGAGTGTCCGAGAAAGCTGGCGTTAAGCCGGACGATTGGGACCTATATGAGGTCAATGAAGCATTTGCAATAAGCTTGTGGTTACCACATCATTTACTAGGGATACCTTATGAGAGAATGAATGTGCATGGTGGGGCAATAGCTATAGGTCACCCTCTAGGGGCATCAGGAGCAAGGATCGTGGTCACCTTGATAAATGCACTAAAGACATACAACAAGAATAAAGGTGTAGCCACCTTGTGTCATGGAACGGGAGGCGGAACTGCAATAGCTCTAGAGGTTTTTTAAGAAGTCCTTACCTACATATTTAAGCCGACTAAAGAGTCATCATAAGAAGCCATCATAGGACAACCAAAAACCTTTAAAAATAACAAAGAGAGGCTAAAGGCGGTGGTGGTTGTATGAAGGCAAAGTGTCCGGTCTGTGGCGCTGACGTAGAACTTCCCGACGACGTAATGGATGGCGAGATAGTAGAATGTCCCTCTTGTGGAGCCCAATTAGAGGTCAAGAAGGCTGGTGACAAAGTAGAGCTGAAAGTAGCCGAAGAAGTAGGTGAAGACTGGGGCGAGTAAATGGAAGGAGGTGGAGGTGAGGTGGTTCCACCCCGTTGTTAAAGTATATTATGATATGCCTCGTATAGAGGAAAAGCTAATAATTAAAGCATTAGAAGACGCCGGCTTCAAAGTAGAACCAATAAACGTAACGAAGACTCCACTGCCCCTCAGTGGTATCCAAGAACACATAGCTCTAATAAGAGCAGTAAGCATGTTCCGATCAACATATACAGCAGCTGTGCTAGAAGCCAATGGAATAAAACCTATCAACAGTTCCTTCACGATAATGTTCTCTGGCGATAAAGTATTAACATATTCAGTATTGGCAGCCAATAATATACCGATCCCAAAAACCATGATAACCTTAAACGGTGAGTCGGCTGAGAAGGCATATGCAGAGATGGGGTTTCCCCTAGTTGATAAACCCCCTTTAGGAAGTTGGGGGAGGCTGGTAACTCTTATAAGAGACTGGCACGAGGCAAAGATAGTCATTGAACACCGGAGCATGTTCAATACACCACAAATGAAAGTCCATATTGTCCAAGAGTATGTAAAAATGCCAGAGAATAGAGACATAAGATGCTTTATTATCGGAGATCGGTGTCTCGGATGCATATACAGAAAGCCAAGTGAAGGAGAGTGGAGATCTAACGTGGCCCTAGGAGGAAAAGTAGAAGCACTAGAGAACTGCGAAGAAGAATGCGAACTAGCAATCAAGGCTGCCAGAGCTCTCAAGGGCAAAGTAATCTCCATAGATATCTTCGAGTCTGAGAGGGGGCTCATAGTCAATGAGGTAAATGGTGTGCCGGAGTTCAAAGGATTCATGAGAGCTACTGGTGTAAATGTAGCGGAGAACATTGCAGAATACATAAAGGCTAAGGTGAAGAGGTGAATCTCTCAAATCCTCTTCTCAGTCTCTCCCACGTCTCACTCAACGCTTCTGGAAGTACTTTAACGCTCGCGGTTACTGTCATAAAGTTTGCATCACCCGCCCATCGTGGGACCACATGGACATGCACATGACCGGGAATGCCGGCTCCTGCAGCCCTACCTATATTCCACCCTACGTTGAAGCCCTCAGGTTTATACTCTTCCCTTAAGACCTTGAGTACTATACGTAGTATCTTCATGGTTTCAAAAAGCTCCTCATCTGTCATGTCTTCTACAGTGCTTACATGTCTATAGGGGACTATCATAACATGACCAGAGTTATACGGGAAGGCATTCAATACTACATAATTATACTTGCCCCTATAAACTATCAACGCATCTTTATCTTTCTTCTTTGGAAGTTCACAGAAAATACATTTGTCGCTTTTCTCCAAGGTCGATTTGATATATTGCATTCTCCAAGGAGTCCAAAGTATTTCCATGTTTCCCCTATCAGCAAATATGATCAGACACTAAAATAATAGCAGAATGCGGAAGGGTACATCTCCTATTATCAGCGCTAATATAAATCCAATTAGCATGAAAACTATGAAGGGTATTCCGTAAGTTACAAATATTAGTTCGTTCTCCCTTATTTTGCCTCTATCGAGCAGTTCCTTCAATTTCTTTTGATGTTCTTCATATTCCTCTTCAACATGGAAATAGGGTCTAAGTTCTCTCTTAATCCCATTGTTGGTCTCTTTAATTATCTCTAATGGGTACCAGAACTTTTTTGATAAGTATTCCTTTACCGTCATTACGCTGGCAGAAGATGCCAACCTTATTTTTTTAAAACCACTTATGCCTAGCTCTTCAGCATGAACATTGAACTTTCTATCACTTAGGTTCTTTATAACCTTAATTGGAATGTAGATCGCGACCGCTAAACTGGCATATAGTAGAGTTAGTAATGGTATAGGCAGTATAGAACGTACACCAAATGCTACCGGATACCATGGCATATCAACAATCAAGAAGACATATGCAAGCATGTCTGCACCACCGAAGAGCCCTTTTTTGAAAAGGTAGACTATGAATGGTAGGAACACTATTGCTATGGCAACTTCCAGTAAACAAAATAGTAGGTATCCTTTAGTTATCAGAAACCAAGCCTCGTAGAGTGTTAAAGGAAGAGCTATGAGGCTTGCTATTAGCCATAACCATGGACTAATTTCTCTTGTCTTTACATCGCTGTAAGCTGCATAGCTTAGTGTTAAGAGTGCTATTATCGTCCTTGCTAGGTCAACCTCGAACAGCAAAGCCTTTTCCCGTGGCAGTTAGTGTGAGGCATATTTAGGGGTCCTCAGGCGGCTCTTCCGCTTTCACCTCTCAAGGGTTACCGGGCATGAGTCTTCATCGGGTTTTTATGGTGCCGGGGGTGGGATTTGAACCCACGCAGGCCTACGCCATCGGGTCCTAAGCCCGACCCCTTTGGCCAGGCTCGGGCACCCCGGCTCCGCCGAAATGGGTTCCGTTTGCCTTTATAAGCTTAGCTTGACGGAGCACCCTTAACCTTTTTGACTCGAAAACTATGTGGTACTAAGCTTTGATTCCACTCTTGGGGTTGGTTGGTAAAACTAACGTGGGGAAGTCTTCTTTCTTCAGTGCGGCCACAATGGTCGAGGTTCCAATGGAGAATAGACCGTTCGTTACCATAGACCCCAATGTAGGGGTGACGTATGTTAGGAAGAAGTGTGCTCACGTAGACCTAGGTTTGCCTAAGTGTGACCCTATCGACGGTTTCTGTATGAAGGGATGGAGGTTTATACCAATAAAGTTAGTGGACATCGCTGGCCTAGTACCAGAGGCTAGTAAGGGTAGGGGCCTAGGAACGAAGTTTTTAGATGAAGTCAGAAAAGCTGATGCACTATTAGTAGTGGTTGATGCTTCAGGCTCAACAGACTCAGAGGGCAACCCCGTACCTCCGGGAACTCATGACCCGAGAGAGGACGTAGAAATCTTATTAAGAGAAATGAGCGAGTGGATGTTCAACCAAGTTTACAAAGATTGGAAGTCTTTTGTGACCAAAGTTTCCACCCTAGGTATTAGGGCAGACGAAGCCCTCAAAGAGAGGTTGAGTGGCTTTAGCGTTAACCATAGAGAAATAGTGAAAGCAATAGAAGAGTTGGGGTTACCAGATCAACTCCACAAGTGGAGTGCAAATGATTTAAAGAAATTCATAAGAAAAGTAGTTGAGTTAAGACCAAAAGTTATTGTAGCTAACAAAATAGATATGCCAAAAGCTGAAGAGGGTTATAGACTTCTAAAAGAAGCCTATCCACAGTATCCAGTAGTACCAGCCTCCGCCGCAGCCGAGTTAATATTAAGAAAGGCAGCTAAGGCGGGATTAATCGAATACACCCCCGGTGATTCCAACTTTGAGATAAAGAGTAACCTTAGCGAAAAACAAAGAAGAGTGCTTGAAATGATAAGGAAGAATGTGTTGGAGAAATGGGGCTCAACCGGCGTAGTACAAGCACTGAACAAAGCTGTCTTCGATCAGTTAGGCATGGTTGTGGCCTATCCTGTTCATGATACCCATAAGTTTACTGATAGCGAGGGTAGAATACTCCCAGAAGCCAAGCTCGTACCAAAAGGGACAACTCTAAAAGAGTTCGCTGCAATGATACACTCCGATCTGGCCAAAGGTTTCCTATATGCTATAGATGCAAGGACTGGAAGGAGACTAGGAGCGGATGCAGAAGTAGAGGATGGTATGGTCATAAAGATAGTGTCCACAACGGGTCACTGACCAACTGGTACATAAAAGGTCTTATATCGTAGAATGTCCCCAACCATTGGGCAACCATGTTCGTAAAGCGGTGAGATCATGTCTTCTGGTAAACCTCGTAGGGAATTCTTGAAGAGCCTCCTGGCTGGAGGGGCTGCTCTAACTGTGTTGAGCAACATAGACTGGGCCAAGGCTGCTGAAATGGCTGCCGAAGCAGTAAGAAAAGGGAAGATAAACATAGTTTGGTTTGAAGGACAGAGCTGTACCGGTGACACCACTTCCATAATCCAAGCCACCGATCCAGACCTAGTTCAGGTACTGCTAGGAGCTTCTCACTTAGCCGGACCCGGAACTGTAGGACTAGCGTTCCACGACACAATAATGCCCGAGTGGGGAGAAGGGGCTATTGAGATATTACATCTAGCTGAAAGAGGTGCCTATGATCCTTACGTCCTAGTACTTGAAGGCTCCATACCTGACGAGAACCACGCACGAAAGCATTGTAATGATCCTAACCACTGCGGTTACTATTGCTTCGTTGGCGAAGAGAATGGTAGAGTGGTGACTTGTACCGAATGGGTCAGGAGACTTGCCAAGAGGGCTGTGGCCGTGCTCACATTTGGTGCATGTGCATCTTATGGAGGCATACCTGCTAACAAGGTCCTCGAGCCCCCACCAGGATGGACTTATCCAAGCTGGAGCCTAGCTCCCACCGGAGCTATAGGCTTCTTTGACGATCCCATTAGAGGATACAAAGGTCTCATAAGCAGAACAGCCGATATGCCCGAGTTCACTCCGTACTTCAAGTACATCTATGAGGACTGCGATCCTATACTAAGCCCAGATAGCGGCTGTAAGCCCGCAGTGGCAGTACCCGGCTGTCCAGCAAACGGAAACGGTATGCTTAGAGTACTAGTTCACATGGTACTAGCTGCTCTATATCCCAACTTAGTCCCACTGCCCAAGGCCAGCCAATGGCTAGACCAATATGCTAGACCGAAGTATATCTTTGGTCGCACCGTTCACGACCAGTGTCCTAGGGCTGGTTACTATGCTGCTGGTGCCTTCAGAGTAAACCCCGGAGATAACGATGCCAAGTGTCTCTTCGCCGTAGGCTGTAAGGGACCAGCGTCCAACTGTCCATGGAATAAATATGGCTGGGTAAACGGCGTGGGAGGTCCAACGAGGACTGGAGGTGTGTGTATAGGCTGTACTATGCCCGGCTTCAGTGATGCTTTCGAACCCTTCTACAAGCCTCTACCGGCACCAGCAACTCCAAGTGCTCCAGCAGCTTTAGCTACAACAGTAGGTGCCGCTGCTGTAGGTGCAATAGTTGGATATGCAATGTCTAAAAAGGGTAAGAGTGAGTGAAGGAGGGACGAGTCATGAGTGGAAGGAGCGAAAAGAGGAATAATGTAAATACTAAGATAAATGATCCAAGGTTCAAGAATAAGAAAGATCCGAAATTAGTATTGCTAGCGCCCAACGTGAAAGGAATTAGAGGCAATGTTGCCGAAATATACATAGACCCTATTACCAGGATCGAAGGCCACTTAGGGCTGAGGGCAGAAGTTGACGTAACCACTAGAAGGACGAAGAATACTTGGGTCTTCGCGACGATGTTCAGAGGATTCGAAGTGTTCATGAGGGGTAGGCCTCCAGAGGACGCAATATCTCTGGCCTCTAGGGTCTGTGGAGTATGTGGAGCAAGTCACGCCAGCGCTGCAACTATGGCAGATGACATGGCATTAGGTGCAGTACCAACACCACTAGGAGTCGCCCTAAGAAACATGGCCTTTGCAATGACTGACTTGATATACGACCACTCAATAATTCTGAACTTGTTGGGAGGTCCAGACTACAGCGAAATAGTCGTAAGCAAGTTGACTCCCCATTGTTGGGAAGCTGCTAAGACCACCCCAGCGGAATACTCAGCTATTCACGGTTACCGCTACATAGCGGACATAATGAAGGACTTGAACCCAATAGTGGGCAAGATATGGCAACTAGCAGTTAAATATCAAAGGATAGCTAGGGAAGCTGGAGTACTTCTATACGGAAGGCACTCCCACCCAAGTACCTTGGTACCCGGAGGAATAGGTACTGACTTATCAACCGGTAACTACCTACTGGAGGAATACATATTCCGCCTAACCCGACTAACGGCTTGGGTTAAGTTCGTAGTAGCAATATGGATGGACTTAGCTGACTTCTACGTCAAGAACTGTGACTATGCTAAGAATGGCTATACTTACACAAAGCCCGTATTCTACAGCTCTGGAGCTTTCGACGACCCAGAGACATACAGCCAACTAGGAGATGATTACAAGACAATATATGAGAACATAGACAAAGCTGCAAAGAGGAGGGCTACGCCACCGGGCCTCTATATAGGCGGTGAACTGGTTACCGAAAATATCACCGAACATCAGAGGAATGTAGTAGAGCTAGTTGACAGCGCCTTCTATGACGAGTGGAAAGGCAAGACAACGCTATTCACCAAGACGGATCCGGCCGGTAACCCGTTGGTAGGAGGCAACGAAGAGCTCATTTGGTACCACCCATGGAACAAGACCACCATACCAAAACCAAGCGACATCAAGTGGAGCGGTAAGTATAGCTGGGCTGCAACAGTTAGGATCTACTATAATGGTAAATTATATCCATATGAAGTAGGACCAATGGCGAAGGTATGGGTAACGGCCCATAGCAACCTAAAGGGCTGGGTCGAGGAAGAAGGTGGTGCCGTAAAGCACGGTGGAGGCAAAATAGAAGTAACGTTACCACTGTCCAGAGACGTAACCGACTTGCCCAAGGGCACTTGGGAAGAGGTCAAGTTCACCTACAAAGCACCGGAAATAAGCTCTACCATAGAAAGGGTTAGGGCAAGAGCCTTTGATATGGCACTTGACATAATAGATGCTTGGGCTAGTGCCCTAAAGGCCGTATATTACATAAATACTAAGGGAATGACTAAGGCATCGAGACCTTGGAAAGAACCGGCCTTTGCGCTAGGTTTCGGTCAGCTAGAGGTACCAAGAGGAAACGTAGAGCACTGGATAGTTGTCAAAAACGCGCGCATAGCCAATTACCAGATCCACGCACCCACGACTCAGAACGTAGGTCCGAGAGCTCCTAAGGGCGAACTAAGGAAGTACATACCGAACGACCCATGGGTAACCAAGAGCCCAGAAGGTATACCGCTGAGTCCCTTCGAAGCTGCAGCACTGAACACAGTAGTAACTGAAGAGGTCAAACCGGAGGAGTGGACAGGCTTAGACTTCGTGAGAGCTATAAGGAGCTTCGACCCATGTATATCATGTGCTGCACACATAGAATTCATCAAGGATAAGAAGGTACTAAAGAGCGTAAAGAAGTTCCTCACCAATGCATGCAGCCTGTAATCCATATTTTCTTGACTGATTGGTTAAGTAGCCTTTTTAGTCAAGTTTCCCTTTATGGGGGTGAGAACCATGAATGTAGGTGGATGGGGATCACCAAACGATATTTTCAACTTTGCCGTATACTACTTACTAGTACCATCGATATTCATATTCAGCGCTGGAGCTACATATAGGATAGTAAAACTGCTCGTAAACACCAAGTGGTCCAAGGTCCAGAAGGGACACAATGGATGGGGCGAGATAATAAAAGGTCTAATAATGACCTTCTTGAGACCGATAATATTTAGCGCTAAAGTGAAGCCAGACGACTTCATAGCCGGAATACTGCTGCTTCACTTGGTCGGCGTAATTCCAGTCCTCTTCCTACTAGGTCAACACATATCTTGGTGGAGCTACTATTTCCCAGCATACAAGGCACTATGGATATTCAGTGTACCGGAAAGCATCAGTACAAGCGTGCTGACTGTGACCTCCAAAGTAATTCCAAGTAGTAGCATGTCATTTACATTCGTTAACACAATATGGGGACCCTTGGTAGTAATACTTAACGGTGACCTCATGAGCTTATTCATACTGATCGCCATAGGCTACAAGTGCGCAGTAAGGCTAACCGAGACAGTAATGAAACACAATATAAGCCCAGCTAGGTACGGCGACTACATAGCCTACCTACTGCTCTTCCTAATAGTGTTCTTTGGCTACGCCGCTGCTAGGCACTGGCCATCCGAGAATACTGCAGTTTACAGAAACGTACTAGGACTCCACGTACTCTTTGCAGAGCTTCTGTTCATGTACATACCGTTCAGCAAGTATTGGCACTTCGTATTCGGTTATTGGTACGGCAAACTCCATGAATGGTACGATAATGATATTAAGAGAGGAGAGATGGAAGTTGAGTTGTAAAGGGGGTGATGAGTCATGAGCGCTATGGGTGGAGATATGGATATGAGTAAAATGATGGAAATGCTAGCAAGCCAGAGGACTGACATAAAGACCGCCATAAAGAAGATGTTAAGTAAGATAGACGCAGTAACTATACACTACATAGAAGACTGCCTAAACTGTGGAATATGTGCACCATCTTGTCCGTTCTATAAAGCTGGTCCAGAGTACACCCCAGTTAACAAGGCAGAACAAGTAAGAAAGATCTATAGGAAGGAAATGACTATAATAGGTAAACTATTGGGAGGTCTAGCAAATGCGTGGGAGCCTAAGGACGATGCTGACATGAAGAAGCTCATGGACTTGGCTTACGCTTGTACCAACTGTGGTCATTGTTACTACACCTGTACTGTGGGAATTCATAGCGGTACTATGGTCGGACTTCTGAAGTCAATGCTTACAGCTGCCGGCTATGTACCAACGATACTCAACTTGTTCGAAGCAGTAGAAGTGAACAACATGCACATGAAGATACCAGGCTTGGCGAAGCTATGGAATGATGCAATAACTGAGGCACAAAACAAATACGGAGCTATAGAGTTCGAAAAGAAAGGCGCAGACATATTCTTCATGGGCTGGTTGACTGATGCATTTATGATGAGGGAAGGATTCATAGCTACTATAGGCATATTGAACAAGTTGAAAGAACTCGGAATAAGTTGGACAACGTGGAAAGAGCCCTTAGCAGTGAGGGCTCCAATATCGGTAGTCATAGGCAGAGGCGAGAACGCTGCCCAAGTCGTTAGCAGGATAGCCAAATACGTAGACGAACTAAGACCAAAATACGTAGTATTGATGGACGGAGGATACCCGTATCCCGTATTCCGCTTCAACATGTATAACACAATCGTCAAAGCACTAGGTAAGAAGCCCGAGTGGAAAATTATACACATCACCGAACTGTTAGCAGAACTCCTCAGAGCTGGTAAGATAAAGTTCAAGAAGAGTAACGACCCCATAACTTGGCACGATCCATGTCAGCTAGGGAGGCATTCAAGAGTCTTCGAACCTCCGAGAGTTGTACTAAAGGCAGCCAGCGTCGGCTATAGAGACTTACCGCATAACCGCGAAATGAACTACTGCTGTGGAGGCGGTGGTGGTATAGGCTGTATGCTGAGAGAGGTAAGACTGATGATGGGACAAATAATAGGACAAGAAATAAGGATATCGCCAGAAGAGGAGGAATTCGAAAGGAGAGTTGAAGAGAAGCATAAAATAGCAGTGAGAAGGAAGATGGAAGACATAGCAAAGGTTCAACCAAAACTAATAGCAACCGCTTGTCCAGCTTGCGTAGAAACGATTAACAGAGGCATAAGGTGGTTTGGCGAAGAACTGGGCATTGCAGATGCCAAAGCTATACACATATCTGAATATGTCGTTGACAAACTAGAAATAACTAAACACTAAATCTGTGGTATATTTTTAGCTTACACATGTTACAAAACCTCGCCTCTTTGAAGTCCACATCGTATATCGAGTTAGAAAAACTCATGACACATTTCGGATTTAGACAATGCTCTAAACCCAGCAAGTGGCCCACTTCATGGAGAACTTCTTTTTCTACTCGTTGCATGAACCTCTCCTCGTCTGGGCTCCAGCCATAATATTCGTTCCTAAGCCTCTTCAAAAAGACACCCGCTATACCCAAGTTAGGCATAGCCAATCCAAAGACAAAATTCAAATTGTCTTCATATGCATCCACATCAGCAAGGTACACTGTTATTACATCGCCGACCCTCCCGAGCAATCTTAGAAGTTTTGAGGCAACATATTGCCTCCTTTCCCAGTCGTAGGCATCTAATACTGGCTCTAAGCTTTTGTAGTCTATGTATACGTTCACAAAGTCGAGTTCCCTTTTCAAGGCTCTCTTAGCCCTTTCCAAAGCTTGGCTGGGGACGTCACCTACCCTTCTTAATAACAGTTCCAACATTTACTCCCCGCCAGTACCTTCTTTTGGTGGTCAAAGTATATGATCGGTGAACCGTTAGCGTTTGGCGGCTTCAAGAAAAAGGATAGCAAGTACAAAGTACTAGGTTTCCCCCTAGAGGTAACAACAACCTTTAGGGAAGGTACCAAGTGGGCACCTTACGAGATCAGAAAGGCTTCAACGTATATCGAGTTTCGTTCGTCTCTTACAGATTTGGACGTGGACGAAATAGGCTTTGACGACTTAGGCGATTGTGTAACTGTTTCCGGAGACTTAAGAAAGAGTTTGGAAATATTGGAGAACGTGATAAGAAGCATTGAAGGTATACCGATAATTCTAGGGGGTGAACACAGCTTAAGCTACGCTGCTGTCAAAGCACTAAAACCAGACTGCTTACTTGTACTAGACGCTCACATGGATTTGAGAGATGAATGCTTAGGTCAGAAATGGTCACATGCAACGTGGCTTAGAAGGTTAACGGAAGAAGTCGAAACAAGAGTGATGATAATAGGAGCAAGAGCATATGTGAGAGAGGAAGTGGAATATGCGAAAGAAAAAAAGATAAAGATTATTACACAACCTTCCTTAGTACCGGAGAGCGTTTCAGAATGTAGTAGTGTGTACTTGAGCTTGGATATGGACTTTTTCGACCCCACCTTCGCTCCGGGCGTCTCTAACCCGGAGCCGGGAGGCTATTCTTTCAATGATTATTTGGTTGTCCTACAATCACTATATAGGACGGAGCTTGTAGGAATGGACGTAGTCGAACTCTCGCCACCTTACGATCACTCTGGCACTACAGCAGTTCTTGCCGCTAGAGCGATCATCGAAGCTGTTGCTGCTAACGAACTTTAGTCCCTCTCACCTATGCTGTTGAGTACTTTCATTATCTCCTTATAGCGGTTCCTTACGGTGACCTCTGTCACACCAGCAACTTGTGCTATTTCTTTCTGTGTTCTTCTTTCACCCTTCCTCATAACGGCTATGTATATTACTGCGGCAGCTATCCCTGCCGGGTCCTTACCGGCGGTTATTGGATTACCCTTTATCTTCTTCATAATTTTCATGGCTTCTTCAATGATATCCCCTCTTAGGCGTAAGGCTTGGCCTATTCTCGGTATGTAGTAGCTTGGATCGGCTATAGGAACCTTCAGATCTAATTCCTTTATGAGAAGTCTGTAACAGCGGGCTATTTCCTTCTTTTCTATATTCTCTCCGAGCTTCTCTTTTATTTCCTTCGATATCTCGTCCAGAGTTTTAGGTTGTTTGTGTATTCTAGAGGCGATGTATATCACCGCAGCGACGACAGAGTTTATGCTTCTACCTCTAACCAGTCCTTTCTCTACAGCTTTACGGTATATTACGGCTGCCTCATCCTTTATAGGTTTCGGCAGATTCAGTGCAGCCGCCATCTTCTCTAGCTCGTTCATAGCTATGCTCAGATTTCTCTCCATTCCAGTCTGAATCCTAGACCTCATCTGCCACTTTCTCAACTTCTGTACTTCAAACCTCCTTCTGGGACTGAGCCTCTTGCCCAGAGCGTCTCTATCCCTATGATCTATTACTGTGGTCAAGCCTTGATCGTGGAGGGTTGGAGATAAGGGTGCTCCTGTCCTTCCTCTCCTCTCCCTTTCCTCTGGAGTAAAGGCTCTCCACTCCGGACCTTGGTCAATATACCTTTCCATTACTACGGCTCCACATCTCCTGCAGACGTAGTTGCCCGTCTCCTCGTCGAATATTATATCAGTGCTCCCACAAACGGGGCACTTGAGCTGTTCACCACCGGGCCCTCTCGCTTCGGGCACCTTCGCCCACACCCCTTTTTTGCCTTTTCGTAAACAGGTATGGTTCGGGGTTTATAAGTTTAAGTGCGAAGATAGGAGCCCGGCAAGGCTGTGGTGGGCCCGGGGGGATTTGAACCCCCGACCTACGGGTCTCTCCCCTTCTCACGGCTTTGCCTCGAAGCTCCAAACGCCGATCATCGCCTTACGGCTCTTCCAGACCCGTAGAATCCGGCAAGCCGTCTGGAGCCCGCCGCTCTGCCTGGCTGAGCTACGGGCCCACCAGATCTCATCCGTGTTACGGACTACGGAGGGGTTATTTAGTTTAACAGCAAGCTCTCCTAACAATCAAACTGGCTATCCTCTCAGCCTCTTCGATACCATACTCTTCCAAATTTTTCTTCAAAACTTCTCTACCATAGCTTAGCCCTTTACACAGCGCTTTCCTCAAGCCTTTGGCCGGTAACCAGAGCAGCGCATCCAAATGAAGAGTCTTAATACCCACTTCGTGGGCTACTTGACTCCATAACCTTATCGCCTCATCTCTTCTCTTACTCATTATCTCCTCCACGTTTGCATCAATTAAGCCAGAAGAACACGTGAGAGTTGCTATCCTAGAGTCTATAGGAAGCTCTACGTCCCCCTCAACGTTCACTCCCAAGGATTTGAACAAATAGTAGGCCATCTTTAATGCGAAGACCAATGTCTTCTCTGTCCCCTTAGCCTTTAAGGCTCTTTTAAGCCTCTCCCTTATCAAATCCAAGTTTGAATAGCGCATATCTGCTAACTCGATTAGAGTTTTCCTCACCTTTTCTATTCTCTTTAACTTTTGCTCTTTCATTACCTTATTGTATTTTGATAGTTTAATAAACTGTATCAAGCTATCTACCGAGGGTTCATACTTCAAGAAATACTTACCGAACTCTTCCCAGTATTGTTCACCCGTGCCACTGAGCCTATAGCTCACCAAAGCATTGCCTACTACTACCGGTAACGCCTTTATGCCATGTTTTCGTGCCACCTTAGATACCCACAAGTATTGAGGATCCTTCTCCTCCATGTGATCAATATACTTAGATAAAATTGATAGAGCTTCCTTTATCTCCTCACGCCCCAAATTTCTTTGCCCTGTTGGCATAGTTTGTCATTAGTCTAATTAGATCCCTTCCCTTAATCCTCAAACTGCCCTTGATGGCTGCTCTTTCATTATATTCACCCACCCCATCGGGTATTTGGGTTGGTGCATATAGCAAAACGGGTACCGGATCGCCGGTATGTTCCTTAACGCTTAGCGGGGTTGCGTGATCTGGTGTTACGGCAAAGACCGCTTCACCATCATAGTAATCCAGTATGTAACCCGCTATGTAGTCAAGAGCTTCTATCATTCTTACCTTTTCCTCTACTAATCCGTCATGAGATGCTGCATCTGTTCCCTTCAAATGAACGAAGACCATATCATAATCATTTAGACGCTTTACGGCCTCCCTTGCCTTGGCCTTATAATCCGTATCTATACCTCCAGTAGCTCCTTTAGGTACGTAGACATCCATTCCTACTGCCCTGGCTACACCTAAGACCAAGGCAGTTGCTCCCACCGCAGCCGCTTTAATACCAAACATCTCCTGAAGCTTCGGTAGCCTCTTCCTCATCATACCAGCTCCTCTTAAGAGGACTATGTTTGCTGGGGGTAAGCCCTTTCTTATTCTCTCCTTATTTGATGGATGATCCTTCAATATTTCATAACTCTTTAATGTTATTTCGTTTAGTATTTCGGCGGTCTTTTTGGCTTCGGGGGTATCCCTTAACGGTTTGGATAGTGCTACAGGCTTACCCACTTCATGGGGATCCGTATCAGTCACTTCATCGCTGAGACCGGATCCGTGGAGGACAACCGCCAACCTATGCTCAGTGGCATGATAGAACTTAACCTCTACATCCTTTACTCTGTTCAACTTTTCATTTAATGTCTTTACAAGTTCTTCTGCTTCTGGTACCCTTCTACCAGCTCTTCTATCAATTACAATAAGTTTACCGTTTTCTTCTTTAACTGTTGCAAAATTCCCTCTTAGAGCTACATCTCCTTGCTCAAGTTCGGCCCCAACACCTAGGGCTTCGAAAGGGCCTCTACCTTCATACCATTCAAAGGGATCTAAACCGAAGAGAGCTAGGTGGGCGGTATCACTTCCCGGAGGGACTCCGGGGGCTATTACGTCCATTAGTCCTACCCTACCCCTTCTAGCCATTTCATCCAAGTTCGGTGTACTTGCCACCTCCAAGGGCGTCTTGTTACCCAAGGAAGGGACGAGCCTATCTCCCATACCATCGCCAACTAATAGCACGAGCTTGAGTTTTTTCATGCAGACACCGCTTAACCTTAACGTACCCAATTAATTACTTCTCTCCACTTAGCGGAATACGGTAAAGAGGCTTGAAGAGGCCCGAAGGCCCTAGGTTCTTGAGGTCTGACGGTACCCCATCAAAGCTCACGAGAATTCATAAGGAACAGCATTGGCTAGATGAGGCCAGAGAGCTAGAAGTCGTCCATACACCAGCAAGTCCCATAAGGGTGGCTATCCTAGAGATGATTAATAGAAACATACTAGACGTAATAATAAGCGATGGCGACAAATACCTAGGATTGGTAACATTACCCAAGCTCGTGTCCGAGATAGCCCTCTGGGAGAAGAAAGATGAGCCTATATATAAAGTATTCTTAGAGCCTCTTAAGAGAGCATTAATAAAGGTTAAACCGTTAGACTTGGGCATGGATGACAAGGAGGTTGCTGAGATACTTAGCTCCGCTGTGCCTAGCGATGAATACCCTATAGTGCAAGAAGAGAAAGTAGTGGGCATGCTCCCCTTGAGGGAGGTCGTGGCTAAAAGACCGTGTGATAAGGCCTTGGGAAGCATAGCACGAGAAGTCCCAGTTGCCAAGGACATAACTGAGGCATTAAAGCTAATGTATGAGACAGCTTCTCCTGTGGTGGGCGTAGAAGAGAGAATAATAGATTCGAGGGATCTAGCCAAAAGGATATGGGAGGAAAGAACACACAATGTTGGCGATCTAAGTTTAAATGACCTACCTCACGAGCCCCATGAAGTCTTCAAGGAAAACGTAAGGCTATCCGAAGCTATAGAAAGCTTAGATATACATAAAGCTGACTATATACTAGTTAAGAAGGAGGGAGGTCTAGCTTACGTACCAATAAACGTGGCAGCGTCATGCAACATACATTAAAGTTCGTTTGTGATGCTATGCTAGGAAAACTAGCCAGATTTTTGAGAGTTCTCGGCTATGACACTCTGTATACTCAAGAAAAAGATGAACTTATCTTAAAGAAGTATAAGGATCGGATACTATTGACCAAAGATAAGGAACTTTGCAAAAGATTCGAGGGTCATTGCATATACATTCATTCCCAAGATGTCAAAGAACAATTAGAAGAACTTCACATAACCCTAGGTTTACCACTAAAAATGCCAGAGAGACCTTTAAGGTGTTCATTATGTAATACCGAATTGGTCTATGTGGGAAAGACCAGAGATAGGGATTTATGGGTCTGTCCCAAGTGCGGTCAACCGTACTGGAAAGGCTCACATACGGAGAGGATGGAAAGAATGTTTAGAAACATAAGGAAGAAGTACATCATTTCTTGAATCTGAAGCCGAGCTTTAGTACCCCAGACGGGCAGACTTCTACACACCTTCCACAATGGAAGCAACGATAATCCTTAACGTCTTTCATTGTGTTCACATACTGGCCATAGACATCTATGTTCATTGGGCAAACCATACTACAGAGATTACACTTAGTACATTTGGTAACGTCCTCTACCTTTATTCTGAATGGGCTATACTTGTTCATTACAAAGCCATAGAAGTTGCCCACTGGACATACGTATTTGCACCAGAACCTCTTTACCTTAAACGCCTTTTCGGCAACGATGTTCACTACTAAAGCTACTATTATGAAAGTAACATAAGCAAGTGCCGTACCCAGAGCTGCTCCGGGCAGTCCCATAGCAATTGCTACGAGTTCGTCAAAGAACTTAGTAGTCCCCGCTATTGGCGATATCGTAGTATAGAACGGTATGCTGAAGTATACTGACAGTATGAAGAATATGGCCATCGATATTATTGGTACTACTTTCTCCTTGGCATTTGCCTCGTGATACTTCATGTGATAGCTATCCTTGGGTAATGAGAGCTTTTTCTCAAAGATGCTGAAGAGTAGGTCCATTGGACAGACCCATCCACAGAAGAACCTTCCCAGGAAGCTGTACAGTACTACAACTACGGCTACTCCTATCACTGTCTGGAGTATTACGTGGTGTGCTGAACCCCACAGCTCTATGAAAGCCCAAGGATCAAACATAGGTATCTCGCAAAATACCCTGCTCGAGGCCAAGGAACCTTCTAAAGGCATTGAGCAAGTAACGTTGCCATGGAATGTTGGCTTTACTATATAGAAATATATGGGTAATTGTAACGCAAAACCCAAGAGTATGAGCACTTGTAGTGCCCTTCTAGCTAGGGTCCATTTCCCTCTGGGCGGAGTTCCTTTGATCCACCTCTTGATCATAGATTTGCTTACCATGTCTTTCACCTCACAGACCCGGAGTTAACCTTTTGGCCTTCCTAACGTTTATCAAGTAGTCGGCGTTTAGGGAGCTTCTTATAGTTGCTTTGTACGGATCATTATACTCTGCATCAAAGATAAGTTTTATATATTCGTCATACGTCATACCAGTATTCTTGAAGTTTTTGACCCTCTTCTCGTACTCATCCTTAGGCAAGACGTGTATAGCTGCTCCTGGAACTGGACATGAACTCATACATAAGCCACAACCGTTACACTGATCCGGTTTGACTCTTGTATGCTTGCCCCACTCGTTATAGGTAAACTCGAAGACCTCGGCCCCTCTGGGACAAGCTGATGCGCAGCTCTCGCAGTCACCACTGTTCCAAGCCCAACATAGATCTGGGTCTATCAGAGCAATCCCCATCTTGACTTCTCTTGGCTCAATCTTTGCCAGCGCATCTGTAGGACATACCTTTACACATTCCATACAAAGCTCACATGGATGGTTGAACACATCGTATGCTACTGGGATCCCTACCTCGGCGGGATTTCCTTCGAATCCCTTTAACCTTAAAACCCCATATCCCATGTTGCTACAAGCAGTATAGCATAAGGTACATCTGATGCATTTGCTAGCGTAGTTCTCATCAGCTCCGGGAGGAGGAAGTTCATAATGGTCTTCCTTGTATGGCTTTGTATACGTCATACATTTGTCCGGCAATAATGGATTCTTCACTATAATCTTATTCCCTATTTTTTCAGTCAAGCCTAAGGCTTGGTAATATGCTATCTTGTCTTTAGCTTTGAGTATCCACGGTTCATAATAATAGCCTTCACAGTCTCCCAATTCATTTGCCTTTTCTAAAGCTTCCATAGCCTTAGAGGTAGTTGGAAGTAAACTCGAAACGGCAACAAGGAGGATCCCTTTGAGCAAATTCCTCCTAGTATCGTTCAAGCCTTGAATACCCAAGGATAATGGGCAAGAGGAGGAAATAAATAGTACGTTCGAGATACATGAAAAAGATTTTTGTCTAAGTTATTCTAACTCTACCATACACTCTGGACAATAGTCCTTAAGCTTTATGTCGTAGTTGGGCTTGGCAGTCTGCTCCTTGGACCATATTCCTCCTGGCGGTATCTCGTCGGGCCTAGCCTTCCTTATCCTGGCTGCACACGTCTTGAAGTCTGGCTGGAAGAAGTACGGCTGTACGTCGTAATTATCAAGCGTTAGTGCATTAGCTAACTTGTATTGGTCGAACCATGGTATGAAGGTGTAGTCGGCCCTCGGACCTCCTAGACCGGTCTTCGGGTTCAGTATCCTTACTGGCACCACAACCTTACCTCTTGGACTCTCTACCACTACCCAATCGCCAGGCTTGAGTCCTAGCTTCTTGGCAGTCTTCACGTTGATCTCTGCATAAGCGCTTGGCTTAACTCTATACAGCTCTGGTACCCTACATGTCATAGTACAGGTGTGCCAATGCTCGATCACTCTTCCGGTGGTGGCGACCATTGGGTAGCCGTCATCATTCCTTACATCTATTACTGTTCCGTCTGGTAGCCTGTACCTCAAGTTGAAGCCGGGTGCTTCAGCCGGTGCTAGCGCTATCTCGAAAATAGCCTCTATGTCACCCTTGCTGATAGCCAATGCGTCACCCCAGCTCATTTGCTCTAGCAGTTGTAGTCCCCTCTCTGGGTCACCGCTTGCTGGTTCAGCTATGTACTTCTTGGTTACTACGAACGGTCCCTTCGGGGCAGTGAAGACGCTTATCTTACCCTTGAAGACAGCGTCTGCGTCGAGCTTCTCGTGGGTTATTATTACCTTCTTGTTGATAGTCATCTTGCCGGTCTTGTGGTCTAAGTTCACCGGTAACCATGGCCTGGCCCACATAGTCATTCTACCGGTGTACTTGGCATAGAAGATGTTGTACCAGTCTTTCGGTAGGTTCCACTTCTTCTTGTACTCCATATCATCAATCTCTTCCACTATCTTCTTTAACACCCACTTCAGTAGTACTGGGTTGTGCCATAGGTGACCGAGCCACTTCTTCTTGTGTATCGGGTGCAGCTTGGTATCGTCGTAGTTCATTATGAAGTTGCGTATCTCTTGCGGATCGTTCATGTTCTTTATCTTGTTGTATATGTCCTTAATGACCTCTGGGTCCGGCATTAGCGGATCATACGGATATACGTACCTCATAGCGCTCTCGTACTTGTCGTACCTCCTCTTCACGCTCGGGTTGACGGCATAGGTCCAAGGCCACGGCCACCTGAAGCCGTGTTGCTGCTGCCAAGTCCTCTTGCGGAATAGATTCCTGTCCGGATAGCTGAAGTCGTAGTAGGTGTTCTTACAGAGTGCCCTTATGTCGTAGTTCCATATGCGGTCGAGTACCTTCATGTGCCACTTCTTCTCTTGACTCTTCTCTACTACGTACTGAACCCAGCTCTTGTAACCAGCCTTCTTGGCAGCCTCATCAACCCTTTCTGGGAAGAAGACGCTCACTATGCCCTTCGGTACTAGGCCCTCGTCCTCCCAGGCCTTTCCTAACATAGCGAATATGATGTGGTCACCGATGGCTTCTCCGTACGGCTTGATCACGTAGCCGGCTACGGAGTACCTCCTCTCGGTACAGCCGTAGAAGAACTCCTTCTCGGCGTATGCTGCTGCTGGAAGTACTAGGTCGGCCACGTCGGTAGTTCTGGTTGGGTAGATGTCGTTTACCACTACGAACGGAAATGCTGGATCGTCGTCATGCGGCTTAGCCATGCCTAGCCTGAACTTGAAGACGTTCGGGAGGCTCTGACCTGGGTTGGTCTCGGCTATCCAGATGATCTTGATCTGCCCGGCGTTCACACGGCGGAACATCTCTATTACGTGAGGTCCGGGTACTGGGTGGACCCAGATCTCCTTCATGGTCTTCTGGATTACGCTCTCTGGATAGCCCAATTCTCTCATTAACTCAGCAGTTACTTTCCTCCAGATCTCCTCTACCTCATGCCTAGCCTCAGCATTGGCAATCAGCCTTCCGTAAGGCAGTACGTGGGCTAGACCTCCTTGGTCCCTTATTCCTCCACACGCGTTGGGCTGTCCGGTTAGGCTTAGCGTGCCCTTACCATACTTACCTAAGTTACCACTCAGTGCTAGGAAGTCCATTATAGTGTTTATCGAGTGCACACCTTGTATCTTCTGGTTTATGCCCATCGTCCAGAGCACTAGGGTGTTGCCCTTAGCCATCCACTTAGTAGCGAGTCTCATGGCCTCCACTGGGTCAATCTCCACGAACGGCTCGGTGCCCTCCATGTTGACCTTAGCCGGATCCAGCTCGCCAGCTTGGATGAGCTTTTGGGCTAGGCTCCTCTTGATTAGTGGCATCTCGTCACCGAACAGTATCTTGACCATTACCTCTGGCTTGTAAAGCTTGATGAAGTCTACGAATAAGGCGAATCCCTTCTCCCAGTCTCTCTCTATCTCGTCCTCACTCCCGTATTCCTTACCTAAGCTTGGATAGAATGCGTAGTTACTCTTGACGCTGGCAGTAGTACCCATATCCCAGACCTTGTTGAGATCCTTTAGGTTGTTGTACTTAGTGTTGTAATCCTTGAGAGCCCAAGTCTTTTGGCTCTGTTTGATTATCGCGAAGTCCACGTGTCTTCTGAGCCAAGTTAGATCTAGCCATTCGGGGTTCTCACAAGTGACCTTTCCATTAACTGGATCAGCCTTACACTTGGCCAGCTCGTAGAGAAGTATGTATATCATGGTATTCATGAAGGCTACGTCCATGGACCACCTCAGAGGTAGCCACAGATCCGATAGTACACCGGTCCTAGTCTTCCTTGGATCGGCCAGTATGATCTTCGCCTTGTCGCCCATCCTTTCCTTGACCCTAGCTATCCTACCGAAGAGTATTGGGTGGGCTTCGGCAGTGTTGGTACCTATCAGTAGGAAGGTATTAGCGTGCTCGCCGGTCTCTGGCTCCGGTATGTCAATTAGGTCATAGCTGGTTTCTGGCTCGTCCGCTCCGAAGCCGGTTATGTAACCTCCTACTGCAGAGACCATACACATTCTTGGGTTGCCGTCTAGGTTGTTGGTGTGAATACCTCCCTTGGTTAGCTTGTTGATCACATAGCTCTCTTCAGTTCCTAGCTGTCCACTTCCATAGTAAGCGAAGCTGTGGGGACCGTACTTCTGGAGTGCGTACTTGAACATCGCAGTGAAGAACTTTACGGCAGTGTCCCAATCAACCTCAACGAAATTATTGAAGAGGAAGTCGTCTTGGACGAGCTTGGCACTTACGTTCTTGGTTACTTGTCTATTCTTAACCCTGGGAGCAAGCTTTATCTCTTCAGGCTTAATCGGTGGTCTGTTGAGGCCGGGTATGATCCAGTCCTTGTTGACCAGAGGTCTCTTGAGCCTGGCCTTGGCGGCTTGCTTGTTACCACCGTGACCTATGGCCTTGTGAATGTAGAATGCCTTAGTACACATCGCACCGTGGTTGACGGGGTAGGCAGGCATTCCCAAGATGGCATACATCTCAATGGCTAGATCAGTCTTGGGGTCTACCAGGGCTTGGGTCTGGACGCCACAACCGGTTCCACAGAACCTACAAGGTCCTATAGGTACTATGGTCATGTAGGGTCTGCCTTCAGCTTGTAGATGCATAACCTCGTTTATGCTAGACTTTATTTCTCCCTCGAGTTCCTTGTTGGTAAGCTTAGCTGCCCTTCCGACCGTCGCGAGGGCTGCGCCCAGAGCCAGGGCCTTGAGTAGGTTCCTACGCGCTTTGTTCACTGTCAAGGACTGGTCCCATGAGAAGGTGTTATTTTCTCCCTAAAATAGGTTGGGGAGTACATAGAAACACTTTAAGTTCTATTTCGAATCTTGTTCCTCTATTTTTGAAAGTATTAGGCGGTAATAGGCTTTTGCCTCTTCTGAGACACCTATCTCCTTATTTAATAGCATTCGGTTTAGCCTCTCTTCAGCTTCTTTGTCAGCCAAAAAGCCATAAGCCACATAGGCCTTCAATACACCCTCAACGCCTTCAGCATACCTTATTATATCAATCAAGTCGTCAACCGTAGGCGCTTCGACGTAGAAGAGTAGGTAAGCCGGGTTATCCATTTCGTATGTTTCGAAACCGGACTTGTGTAGTACTTCCCTTATCTTAGCTATCACTTCTGGCTTACGGTATTGAGGAGCTATTAAGAAGAAGCCCGTTGCAAACGGCAAACCTCGTGCCCCAGCTCTACTCTATGTGTCGGTATAAAATGACCCCTATACATTAGCTTTACTCAAAACCTTCTGTAGCGGGAGAACTGATGATACTAATTAAATATACAACGATTCCAGAACCAAAAATGGAGGAGGAAAATTATGAGGGTAAGCCGTACCTTTATTATAGGGAGTGTTCAGACGGCCTTTACTTAGAAGTCGCTGTGGATGAAGAAAATGCCGATATCGTGAAAGAAGCCATAGAAGGTGGAGAGTTACCAGATGCTGTCCTTTCGGCTTTAGGTATAGGGATTGAAGGGGAAAGTTTGGAAGAATTATGCGAGCAGTTGAAAGAGAGAGGTCTAGACTGCGAAATGAGGGCCTACGAAGAAGGGAAGAGGTACTGTGAAGAAATGAGGTTAGAACTAGGAAGAGGAGGGGGGAGACTCGTAAAGGTTGTCGTAGAGGGTAACAGCATTAGGACATTTCCCTATAGAGGAAAGAGCTACGTGAGATTTGTAGGAGGGAAAATCCCGAAACTCGAGGCGACTGTGCCTTCCTCTGCTCTCGAAGCAATATTCAAAAGCGAAGACAAGCTCAAGGCCACGCTTGCATTAGTAGTTCCAATCTTAAAGGAAACTAACTTGGACGATCCCGTAGACGTTATCGAAAAGCTTGAAGCGAGTGGCGAGAACTACAAGATATGTATTGAGAGGAAAGGAAACACTATAGTGTGGACGCTTGAGTAAGGCCTACACATTTTAGGGTATTCCCTTTTCGTCCAAAAGGCTGATACTAATGGCCATCCAGATACCTAAGACTGAAGTACCATTACAGATAGAGAAGCCACCTACTCCAGAAGATGTAGAAAGGATGTGGGATGTGGCAGAGGACCTAAGGTACAAGTTCCTAGAAGTCAAGGATTTGGAAGAAGCTAGGAGGTATGCTTATGAGTGGCTTTCCGAAAAGGAAATGAAGTATTACTACGGCGAAGTGAGCGTTCATCCCCTCGTAGCTGCACAAGCCTTAGAAGCAATAAAGGTCTTGAGGAACGTCTTCGCTCCGATAAACGAACAGCTCACGGGCTTCTCGGCACTTCAATACCTTGTCGATTTAGCTCACATGAGGAACTTGGATAAAGTCGACGTAGGCTTTGTACTGGAATTCTACCACTTGTTCAAAGCCGTGAACGGGAGGCCCGACATTTACCCGGCTAAGTACGCCGAAGGCTTGGGCTACTTCGACTTCTCAAAGCTTAAGGGGAGGCAAGCCGGAATAGCTAGGAGCGAGTATCTAGACCGCTTGGCATCTAGGGTTTGGGAGTACATCAAGAGGTACCCGAGCGGACTGGAACCAGAAATTATTGAAAAAAGAAAGGAGAACAGGAAGAAGATACTTGAGGTTTTGGGAGGCACTGAAGAGGACTGGAAGGACTACAAGTGGCACTATAGGAACGCGCTAAGGGGCAAGAGGGCCATTAGGGTATTGAAGGAACTAATCAAGGACTTGAGGGAAGAGGACTGGGAGGCCTTAGAGAAAGCCGTAACCTATAACGTTCCCTTCGGGATAACACCCTACTACCTACACCTCTTCGACTTCGAAGAAGGCTGGAAGAAGGATTATGCTGTAAGAAGGCAAGTGTTACCGCCGCTACACTACGTTAAGGAGATGGTAGCTCACTTGGACGAGAGGGAGTACTACTTCGACTTCATGGGAGAGCACGACACAAGCCCGCATCCACTGATAACCAGGAGGTACCCAATGGTAGCAATCCTAAAGGCCGCTCACACTTGTCCACAGATCTGTGTGTACTGCCAGAGGAACTGGGAAATAATGACCGCTATGGATAGAAGCGCAATACCCACGAGGATGACTATAGATGAGGCAATAGACTGGTTTGCTGAACACCCTAACATAATAGACGTATTGGTAACTGGAGGAGACCCATTCATACTGAGGGACGAAGACATAGAATACATACTGAAGAGGTTGAGCGAACTTGACCACGTGAAACTCATCAGGTTCGGAACGAGGACTCCAGTAACCGTGCCAATGAGGATAACGCCAGAGTTTGCCGAAATGCTCGGCTCCTACATAGAGCCCGGCAAGAGGAATGTGCACGTAGTGACACACGTGGAACATGCCTATGAAGTGACTCCAGAAATGGCTGAAGCAGTAACCAACCTAAGGAAGAACAAGATATACGTGTACAACCAGCAAGTGTTCACCTTCTGGAACAGCAGGAGGTTCGAGACTTCAGCCCTAAGGATAGCTCTCAAGAAAGTCGGAATAGACCCTTACTATACCTTCTATCCCAAGGGCAAGTGGGAGACCAAGGACTACTTGGTGCCCGTAGCGAGGATACTGCAAGAAAGGAAGGAGGAGGCCAGAGTGTTACCGGGAACCTTCAGAACCGAAGAGCCGGTGTTCAACGTTCCAAGGCTAGGCAAGAACCATCTGAGGGCTTGGCAAGACCACCAGATCATAATGATAAGGCCAGACGGAAGGAGGGTATACCTCTGGCACCCGTGGGAGAAGAACATACAACTGGTAACGCCATACATCTACACAGACATGGTATCCATAAGGATGTACTTGGACAAGCTCAAGGAAGTGTTCAACGAAGACTTAGAAGACTACAAGAGCATATGGTACTACTACTAAGCGATTTCACTTGAACCTAAGCTACCAAGCTACTAAGATTTCCCCATACTTTCCATTACGTCGCTTTCTATAAATATCTCAAAACAGAAACTTCCTACTTTCGGAACTTCACGCGTCTTCAAAACTTAGCGTTCATCTCCAAAGCTCATTATTTTAATCCTTGCTCCATACAAAATAGGGTTCCAGCCCATGCATTCCTCCCTAGAAAGACCCTTACCAAAGGAAGACCTCAAAGAATTGGCTAAGCTCAAACTCAAAGAATCCCTCATTGAATCCAAATTGGCATTAGAGTACTTGGACAAAGGAATAGTAAGGAACGCGGCTGGAAAAGCCTTTCAAGCTTGGAAGGCTCTGATCTCCGCTTTAATAGCCTTGAACTTTGATAGGCTTTCAAAAGACTTGAGAGAAGAACAAAAGGAATGGCTAAGGGAGAAAGGAATACTTGCTCCGACGAGCAAGCTCAAGCCGTTGAGCCAAATGCTCGAAGAAAAGGCTGAGCTGAAGGGACTGAGCGCTTGGACAGATAAGGCCTTAGACCTCCACGATTACCAGTACAACGGTCCAGATCCAGACTTGGTCTTCAGTAAGTACACGGATTCAGAGACAGCTTTCGAGGATGTCAAGCTATTACTGAAAACCTTAGTTGAGTATGTTGAGAGGTACAAGGACTTGCTGGATGAAGAAGGACTGAAGCTTTTGGATGAACTGAAGAACGCTCTCAGCAGTGCCTAACCTTTGCTCACCTCCCCCTCTTATATTCCATTCAAGCATACTCAATGGGACTCTGCTTTGTCCCTTTCAGACCAACTTGCCAAGGAGATAATGGAAGGCAAGGGAGATAAGCTCATTAGTGCAATTGCTTACAAGCTAATGATCGGTCCAGATTTTACAAAAACAATTGT